>CAZRXH010000042.1:0-27743 GCA_964603995.1 uncultured Bacteroidota bacterium
TCAGAGCCGATGGTACTAGTTGGGTAACTGGCTGGGAGAGTAGGTCGTTGCCGGGAATATTTGAAAAGCCCCGTTCGTTTGAGCGGGGCTTTTTGTTTTTGTATATTTGTTACGACCAGTGACGACAAGCCAAATGAGCACAATCATCCATGACCTGCGTCTTCCACTCGCCAGAGCTGGCGAGATAATTGCATTGAAAGAAGCGGCTGAATCCCTTTCTGTGTACCGTGACGTGCTCAAAGTTGTCGTGTTCGGTTCGAGAGTACGCGGTGATTTCACCGGCGAATCCGATATGGATTTGCTGATAGTGATCTTGGGAATGGATCTCAAGCTGATGAACGAAGTAATACATGTCCTTCACGAATTGGAACTCAAACACGATGTTCCTATTTCTCCTACCATCTACACGAAAAGGGAATATGATGTCAACAAGAAAATGGGAAGCCCCTTCATAACGAATGTAGAAAAAGAGGGAATTGTCCTTTATGACTCTGAGTTCTGAAGAGAAGATCCAACTCTCTCGGTACAGAATGGAGAAGGCGGAGAGAACCTTGAGTAATGCAAGGAACCTGCTGGAATCCGGTGCATTCGATGCATCGGTGAACCGGAGCTACTATGCCATACTGAGTGCTGCGCGATCCGTTCTCATCCTGAGGGGAATCGATGCCGAAAGTCACGAAGGTGCCAAGACGATGCTGTCCAAAGAGTTCGTAAAAGATGGTACACTCCCAAAAGACTTTATGGAGACATTCAGAAGAGTGCAGGCCAGGAGGGTGGATTCAGATTATGGTGACTATGTGGAAATGGGAAAGGACGAAGCTGTAGATTCATTCAATCGCGCGGAAGAATTTGTCAGAAGGATTTCCGAACTTGTGAAGGAGCTATCCGAAGGTTTGGAGTAACCGCGATTTTTCAATAAAATTTTGAGAGGGCAAGAAGATGGCAGAGCCAATTTCTGAAAAGAATACGAAGAGTCAGATTCTTGAGGCGTATAACGAAGCAGTCAGGAAGTTGAAAGAGGCGAAGCAGGAAGACAGGAAAGTCGAAAAGAAAAGGGAAGAAGAGTCTGAAATTGTCAGGCAGGCATCCGGAAATTCCGTAGATAAAATCATAAATGCGATAAGCGGTGTGAAAATCCAGGTGATGAACGAACTGGATGACGTTGGGGAGAAGCTGACTGCAGAGTTCAAGAAACTCAACGAGATAAACAAGGCGATAGAAATTGAATCGAAATATCTGGATGATGTTTACGAGATAAAGGCCAACACGGACACACTTTCAGCGCTTCTGCTTGCTCAAAAGGAAAAGAAGGCTTCGTTCGAATCGGAGATGCAAGAAAGGCACGCAGAATTCGACGAAGAGATAAGCCTGAAGAAAATCCAATGGAAGCAGGAACAGGAGGCTTACGAGAAATCGAAGAAAGAAAAAACCGAAGCGGACCGGAAGGAAAGAGAAAGGGCGGAGGAAGAGTATAATTACAGTCTTGCATTGGAACGAAAGAAAGATGAAGACGCTTACTCCGCAAAGAAATCTCAAATGGAAAAGGAGTTGCTGCTGAAAAGGGAAGAGATGACGAAGGATTTGGACATCAGGGAGGCTGCCATTTCGGAGAGGGAAAAAGAGTACGACGATTTAAAGACCAAAGTCGAACAATTCCCGGAGCAACTGAAGACCGCAGTCGAGCAAACCGAGAAGAACGTTACCGAGAGAATAGAGTTGAAGTACAAACACCAGATCGAATTGACTCAAAAAGAAACTGAAGGCGAAAAGAATCTCGACAAACAGACTATCCAATCTCTTCAGAATAAGATAAAAGAGCAGTCGGATCTGATTCGCCAATTGACCGAGAAAGCGGATAATGCCGGCAAGCAGGTGCAGATGATTGCGGTGAAAGCCATCGAAGGGGCTTCGACTCAGAGATCATTCACATATGAGAAGCCGACGGAGCAATCCAAGAACAAGGAGAATTCCTGAGAAGACGCCCGAAAGCCTTCGGCGGGAAGGATGGCTTTCGCAAATGCCCTGCTCAAACAAGCGCGGCTTTTTGTTTTAGGTAATGAAATCTCAGTCAACTATCAAGACTTCCAGATAAAACCCGGTCCAACCCCTATTTATGGTAGCTTCAGAAAGAAAATGATAGGTTGGAGCATGGGACTTGGCTCGGATACTGGGCACGCTGCTTCCGATCAAATTCCTGGCCGAACTCCGGTACGATGTAGATTTTCTTTCTTCATACAATGACGGCAACGTCAATATTCACAACAATGCCTTTGATGTGTGGGTAGGTGTCGCTTTGTAGTCAGCAAGAGTAGGGAAACCCTGCTACTTCACTTGATTGAGTGCCCCGTTCTCTTCAATCTTTGGAATTTGGACGGGGCTTTTGTTTGTGACTAGCCGTTAATCAGCAGCAGGAGAATGGGGCGGAGGTTATGTCTGAGCGGTCTGTTTTTCAATCTCTTCCGTCAGCTCGCCCCACCTGAAATATTTATCTTCCAGCTTGCTTTCGAGCTCCCTGTACTCAATCGACGCGTTCTTCGCCTCTTCGCTTCTCCTGTAAAACTCCGGATCGGTCATCATTGCTTCGATTTCTTTCCGCCGGTTTTCCATGCGTGATATTTCTTCTTCGACCGCCTTCAATTCTTTCTTGAGAGGATGCAATTTCCTTGAAAGTTCATTCCTCTTCTCGGCTTCAATTCGCCGGCGCTCCTTCGCTGATACATCCGTGTTCTGCGCTCCGTTGTCGTTTTCTTCACGTTTCCCATCAAACCTTTTTGCTTCTGCCTTCTCGGCTTCTTGCTTCTTCTTGTAGAGATAATCGCTGACATTCCCGGTGAAGGTCCTGACTCTTCCGTGGCTGAACTCGGCGACTTTATTCACGAGAGGATCGAGGAATGCACGGTCATGCGAGACGATGACAAACGTCCCTTCGTATTCCATCAGTGCATCCTGCAGCACTTTCTTGGAGCGCATGTCGAGGTGGTTTGTAGGTTCGTCCATGATGAGGAAGTTCGCCGGCTGAAGGAGCATTTTCGCCAGAGCGAGGCGGCTCTTTTCTCCACCCGAGAGGACGGAAACTTTCTTGAATACCTCGTCGCCGTGGAAGAGGAACGCGCCGAGTATTGTCCTGAGTTTGGAACGGATTTCACCAGTCGCAACACTGTCCACGACACCCAGGACATCACTGGACAAGTCGAGCTCTTCGGCCTGGTGCTGGGCGAAATAAGACTGTGCTACATTGTAGCCCGCGACGATCTCGCCGGAGTCCAGCGGCTCCACTCCCGCAAGCATTCTCACAAATGTTGACTTGCCCGCACCATTCACTCCGACGACCGCAATCCGGTCGCCGCGTTCGATCGTATAGCTCAGGCCGCTAAACACCTGCTTGGTCCCATAGCTCTTGTAGACACCCTTCATCTCCAGCACGATGCTTCCGCTTTGTCGCGCCTGCGGGAAGTGAAAGTGAATCTCTTCGTCCTCATCCTCGACCTCGATGTGCTCGATCTTCTCAAGCTGCTTTATCCGACTTTGTACCTGTCTTGCCTTCGTAGCCTTGTACCTGAAGCGCTCAATGAATTGCTCGGTCTGTTTAATCTGTTGCTGCTGGTTCTTGTACGCATTGAGCAGTTGTTCTCGGCGGATATGTCTCTCCTTTTCAAAAAACGAGTAGTTACCCGAGTACTCTTCGAGCCTCCCCATGTTGAATGCCCAGGTCCTCCTCGTGAGATTGTCGAGGAAGACACGGTCGTGCGACACGAGAACCACTGCGCCGTTGTAGTTCTGCAGTTTCTCTTCGAGCCATTGAAGCGATTCGATATCGAGATGGTTTGTGGGTTCGTCGAGGAGCAGCAATGACGGCTCTTTGAGCAGGAGCTTTGCCATCTCAATTCTCATCTGCCAGCCCCCGCTGAACTCGTCTGTCAGTCTGCCGAAATCTTCCTCCGAAAAGCCCAGACCGATCAGGACCTGCTCGATTTTCGATTTCATGCGGAACGCGTCGAGGTCTTCGAGTTTATGCTGGAGTTCACCGAACACTTCGAGGGTGTCCATGTACTCCTCGGACGCCGGGTCGAGTTCCTCCATGCGCCTCCGGGCTTCTTCCATTTCATCCTGTACCAGGATGATGTCTTCGAAGGCGGACTCCGCTTCCCGGTAAAGTGTCTTGCCGGAAGAAGAGATCCCTTCTTGGGGGAGGTAACCGACTGTGACGTAGTGTGCCTTGTTGATACTGCCGTTGTCGGGCTGCGAAATGCCGGCTAGGATTCTCAGGAGCGTCGATTTGCCGGCGCCGTTCGGGCCGACAAGCCCCGTCCTGTCGTGCGCACCGACGGTGAATGAGACCTCACGGAGAAGATATCGTTCTCCGAACTGTACTGTTATGTCTTTTGCACTCAGCAATTCTAAGTATCACCCTGGAAAATGTAAATATAAACAATGCGCGATGAAGAAATCAGGGCACCAGGATCTTCCTCAGCCATGTGGCGACTTTCGTCTGGCCACTTTGGATTCGGCTTCGGAATAATTATTTTGACGAAACAAAAATCCCGGGATACGTTTATTCTGCAATCATTTTAAGTTGAGCTCATGAAAGGGAAACTGAATGAAGGACGATGACATAAAGATACGACCAGCCATCGCAGCGGACACTGACCGAATCGCAGAACTATGTGTTCAGCTGGGCTACAAAGCTTCAAGTGAAGACGTGCGCGAACGTCTTCGGAGGATCATGGAAAAAGAGGACACAGTGGCGTTCGTTGCAGAAGAGCAAGGTTTTGTCACCGGCTGGATCCAGGCGAGTGTCAGGATGACTATTGAGTCAGGAGATTCTCCGGAGATCACAGGACTCGTCGTGGATGAATCTGCGCGGGGTAAAGGGATCGGCAGCAGACTTGTCCGACAAGCAGAGGACTGGGCTAAAGACATTGGGCATCGGTCGATAAGGGTGCGAACGAATGTCCTGAGGGCGAAGACGCACGATTTCTACCGGCGACTTGGTTTTGAAGAATCCAAGAAACAAACTGTCTTCCGAAAGGTATTGCGATAGAACATCCATCAGCCGGCCCAGAATACATGAGGTGCAGGCCGGCAGAAGGAGGGGAATAAGGCGGGCTGTTTGGCAAGCCTCGATACGTCGTTCCGTCTTGACCGGTATTGTTGCATTTAGCTAACTTTAGTTCGGCCACTGACCCGCAGTCAGTGTATGTCACAGGGCTTCACATCGGAGTAAGAACGGGAATTCTTGAGCGGCACATCGAATCTCAAAGAACGATTTCCTGGTCGGAAGCAAGGGAATTCTCTGGATTCTGATTCGGTATTCTGAGCAGTCGACTTCGACACAACCGAACAGACTGTCATCCGTATTTTTTTGAATCCCTTGCATTGACTGGAACTCAGCAGGGAGAAAAGCGTAGTGCTACCGGAATCCTAAAGGGAGCTGTACAGAACACAAAAGCGGTAAGACTGAAATGAAATCAAAGAGAATCGTAGTGATTTCTGCTTTGACTGCCTGTCTTCTTGGAGTAATGATTGTGTTGCGCCTTCAATCGCGGGCTGCCACAGATGGAAAAGCAGAATCTCAAAAGATCGTTGCTGTTACGGTCACCACGGTCGGACACGGTGCAATGACGAGCCAGATAAGAGCGACCGGTGCAATTGAAGGAGCGCACGAAGCGGATGTTATTTCTGAAACGAGTGGCAAGGTGGTAAGCATCACCGCTGAGGTTGACAGTTATTTGCCGGCAGGCGGTCGAATCGCCCAGGTAGAGAGCGAGCTTCAGGGGATATCGCTCGATCAAGCCCGGGCTCAGACAGCAGCTGCACAGGCAGGCAGCGACAAATCGGAACTCGATCTCAGGCGCATCAAGAGCCTCTATACTCAGAACGCCGTCTCGGAGAGCCAGCTCGAAAATGCCGAACTTGCAGCGAAAGCTGCTCTTGCTCAGTTTAGAAGTGCCCAGGCAGCGGAGAAACTCGCGCAGAAGCAATTTGACGACACCGCACTTCGCACTCCCATTGCGGGAAGACTTGCGCAGAAATTCATCACCGTCGGGAAAATGGTGACTCCCGGAATGAAGGTAGCCACGGTGGTTGATGACAGTCGGTTGAAGCTCGACGTTGGAGTCCCTGAGGAAGACGTATCCTCCATCCGGCAGGGTGATAATGTCGAAATCACGAGTGACGCAGTTCCCGGTACAGCTTTCCATGGTGAAGTGAAGAGCGTCGGTCTGAAAGCAGACCAGATGACAAGGACTTTTCAGGTGGAAATTGAATTTCAGAACGATAAGCTGCGGTCGATGAAGAGCGGCATGTTCGCGCGAGCGGTTATCACGACATCGGTTAGAGACGATGCGTTGGTCATTCCTGCCGATGCGGTAATCGAATCGAATGGTTCCGGTTACAGCGTGTTCATCGTGAGAGATTCTCACGCATCGCGAAGGCAAATCACGGTCGGCGCGAGGACTGATTCACTGGTTGCAATTACGTCCGGTCTCGCTCCAGGGGACACCGTGGTCACCTTCGGCCAGCAGAATCTCAGAGACGGGGCACCGGTTCAATACAGAATTTCTAACTGAGGATTCTTTATGCGCCTGACTCAACTAGCGATCAAGAGACCTGCGTTCATCACGATGGTATTCGTCGCGCTGGCCGTCCTCGGAATCTACTCGTACAACCAGATGGGCGTCGACCTCTTGCCGAAGATGGACTGGCCAATTGTATCTGTAGTGACAATCTATCCGGGAGCCGGGCCGCGGGAGGTGGAGAACGATGTGTCAAAACCGCTCGAGGACGGTCTCAGCTCGCTCAACAACGTCGACAATATCAGGTCTTACTCACGGGAAAATGTCTCTGTTGTTGTGGTCCAGTTCTCGTTCAGCACCGATGTCAATACCGCAGCGAATGACGTGCAGCGAAGCGTGGATATGGTTCGCTCGAAGTTGCCGAAGGATGTGGACGCACCGCGAGTCCAGAAGGCTGATCTTAACTCCTTTCCCATCGTGAGAATCTCGGCCCGGAGCGGAATGGAACCCACTGCCCTCTACCAATTCATAAAGGACAATATCAAACCCGCTCTGGAGCACGTGCCGGGCGTAGCGACAGTCGAGCTTGTTGGCGGGAAGCAGCGTGAGATAAAGGTCGAAGTGGACGATGCGAAGTTGCGTGCCTATAACGTCTCACTCATGCAGATTGCTCAAGCCCTCGCGAGCGACAACATCGATTTCCCCGCAGGCACGGTGACCGGGACGACGAAAGAATATACGGTCAGACTCTCCGGGAAATTTCAGAGCCTTAGCCAGCTTCGCGATATGGTTATTGCTTCGACTCCGAATGGAGTGGTTCATCTGGGTGACATTGCTGACGTCAAGGATTCCTACAAGACAGAAGGACAAACGTATAGCCGAATCAATGGCGAGTCGGCGGTCGGGATGATCATTCAGAAGACCTCTGATGCTAACTCGGTAAAAACGAGCGACGGCATCCAGGCTGAGCTGACCAAACTTGAGAGTGAGTACCGGAACAGCGGTCTGAATTTCACAATCGCCCAGGACATTACGCAATTCACACGCAACTCCATAAACGAAGTGCGCAGGGACCTCGGTCTGGCGATACTCATGGTGGCGATTACATTGTTCCTTTTCCTGCACTCCGTCCGCAATTCACTCATTGTGCTGCTCTCGATTCCGATTTCGCTCATCAGCACATTCGTCTTCATGTATGCCATGGGGTTCACCGTCAACCTCGTTTCGACGATGGCGCTTGCCCTGGTGATCGGCATTCTTGTCGACGATTCCATCGTGGTGCTTGAGAATATCCACAGGCATCTGGAGCTGGGCGAAGAGAAGAGACAAGCCGCACTGAATGGCAGGAGTGAGATCGGTTTTGCTGCCATCGCAATTACCCTCGTCGATGTGGTGGTGTTCCTGCCGATAGCCATGGTGGGAGGGATCGTCGGGAAGATATTCCGGGAGTTCGGGTTGACGATAGTAGTGTCGACGATGATTTCGCTCTTCGTGTCATTTACCCTTACCCCGATGCTTGCGTCGAGATGGTCGAGCCTGCAGCACTACTCGAACGAAAGCGCGGTCGGAAGGTTTGTTAATTGGTTTGAAAATCTGCAAAGGCGGCTCGACGTCGGTTACAGAAAACTATTGGTCTGGGCTCTGGCAAGGAAAAAAACCGTTCTGGCTGTGAGCGCCGCCGCGCTCTTGCTGAGTCTTCTCCCGATTCCGCTTCATCTGGTTGGCACGGAATTCATGACACAGGCCGATAGAGGTGAATTTGCCCTTATTGTTGAAATGCCCGTGGGTACTCCATTGGACAAGACGGAGCAGATTGTCCGTGGAATTGAGAATCACTTGAAAGGAGAGCCGAACATAGAGAAGTACTTCAGTACGGTCGGCATGTCGGAGCAGACATTTCAAAAATCCACTCAGCCAAACCTGGGGCAGATTCAAATCAAGCTGGTGCCCGCATGGGATCGCAAGGTCACAACCGATATCGAGATGGCGCGCGTCAAGCAAATCGCGGACAGTTATCCGGGAGTTACTTCGAGGACCAGCGTGATTGGTATGTGGGGCACAGCCAATTATTCTCCACTCGAAGTCGAGATTCATGGTGAAAATCTTCCCGAAGTCGTCTCCGCCTCGGAGGAAATTTGCGATGTCATGGCAAAGACCGACGGGGTAACAGATATCAAGAGTACCTGGCAAACGGCCCGGCCTGAACTTCAGGTCGTTGTCGATCGGGAGAAGGTGGCTTCTTTCGGCCTGACGTTGGGCGATGTAGCTGCCGTGCTTCAAACAGCGATACAGGGAGCGGTGGTGACCAAATACAACGACAACGGTACCGACTATGACATTAGGCTGCAGTTTGCCGAGAAGGAGCGGAACGATGCGTCTGAAATTCAGAATCTGACATTGATGACGCGGACGGGGAAACAGGTTTACCTCGGACAGATTGCGGAAGTAGTAAGAGGAAACGGACCGGTGGAAATCGACAGAAAGGATCGCGAGCGTCTTGTGACAATTCTCGGCAATCTGACAGGATCAAGAAGCCTCGGAGATGCAACTCGCGACATCAAAGCCGGCATAGCGTCGCTGCATCTTCCACCATCGATTAAGGTGTTCTTCGGTGGCGACAACGAAAACATGTCTGACATGTTTAGCGACATGGGAATTGCGCTGGCAATGGCGATATTATTCGTTTACATGATCATGGTTTCGCTTTTTGAATCTTATGCCCATCCGTTCACGATAATGTTCTCGTTGCCCGTTGCTCTCGTGGGAGGCATGCTGGCGCTTTTTCTCTCAGGCCAGACACTGGACATGTTTTCTATGATCGGTGTAATCATGTCAATGGGACTCGTGACGAAGAATGCCATCCTCCTGGTCGATTACACAAACACACTGCGCTCGCGCGGCTACAGCATGGTTGACGCGATACTCGAAGCGGGTCCGATACGTCTGCGCCCGATTGTTATGACGACGGCGACAATGGTGTTCGGCATGCTGCCGCTTGCGCTCGGACTTGGAGCAGGAAGTGAAGTCCGTCAGAGTATGGCGATCGTCGTGATTGGCGCCCTTGTCAGCTCCACCTTACTGACATTAGTGCTCATACCGGTAATGTATACTTACATCGACGCGCTCAAGGCGACGTTCCCGGCAATGTTCGGTGACTTGGGGTGGCTGTCCGCCCTGAAGGGAAAACCACGCCCCGCCTCGACTACTCCACTCGCAGATTCGGAGAAATAGTCGCAGCTGGCAGAAATGGGCTGAACCCGACACAGAGTGCCCTTCTTCCGTGGGATGGTATGGAGCTTTGGCAATAGTTGGAAACAAAATCCCCGAATCGGATGAAGTTATCCGTAGATGTTCTGGTCGTCGTATTCCTGAATGAAGAAGTTCTTCCCGGTTTTTCCATCTCTGCCGCTGAGCAGTGCTAGCACGAAAAGAATTGCGGCAACCGGCAAGAAGATTAATCCAATCACCTTGATTAGTCTGTTCATTTTTCCATTTGAGTCTTTAGGTTCATTCTGACTCCAAGCGAACTGCCGCATCATCGATCCTGATCCTTCCATCCACTAAACATGTGGTTAGCAATTCGATTCTTCGTCATGTAGAAATTTATTATCCTTTCATTCCCAAATCAAGGTTGTTGCTCTTTCCTCAACCGTGAATGTGCGTTTCGGCACAGCCTTGTCAATTTGTCTCCCAGCGAGTGATTCCGAAATCATCTTCTGTCTCATTGCATTTTTGCGACCATGACGGTATTTTTCTAATAAACTATTGGCCGCGAGATGAGCGATAACTATCAGAAACCGCAGGAAGAACAGAGTCAAAATCAGAAACAGTTCAGGGACAGGGCTCCAAGAAGGATTGATGTCTCAGTTGTAGTTCCTCTCTACAACGAAGAACAATCACTCATGCCGCTTTCCCTCTCAATCCGGGACGCGCTTGACAGGATGAATGTCACGTACGAAGTCATCTTTGTCGATGACGGTTCGACCGACAATTCTGTGAAAGTGTTGAGGGAGATTCACCGGAAGAACAGGAGATACAAGTTCATCAGCTTCAGGAGGAACTACGGCAAATCGGCTGCGCTGTCAGTCGGGTTCCAGCACGCCGTCGGGCGCATCATCGTCACAATGGACGGTGATCTGCAGGATGATCCCAATGAGATTCCGAGACTGATAGAAAAATTAGAGTCAGGATATGATCTCGTCAACGGCTGGAAAAAGAAGAGACATGATCCAATTTCAAAGACGATACCGTCTAGGCTGTTCAACTATTCGACGTCGGTCATGACCGGGCTGAGACTTCGCGACTTCAACTCAGGTCTGAAGGCATACAAGCGGGAAGTTGTCCAGGACATAAAAGTCTACGGTGAGATGCACCGTTTTCTTCCGGTGTTTGCGCATTGGGCGGGTTACAAAGTCGCCGAGATCCCGGTTCTCCACCACCCGCGGAAATACGGGAAGACGAAATTTGGAATCAACCGGTTCTGGCACGGTTTCCTGGATTTGCTCACGGTCATATTTACGACAAGGTACAGCAAACGACCGCTGCATTTCTTTGGAGTAATCGGGCTATTTACATTCCTCGCCGGTTTCGGAATCGATCTCGAACTGACGGTAGAATGGCTGATGGGTAGGACCGCCATTAGCAATCGGCCGCTCTTCACCGTCGGCGTTCTTCTGATTATTGTCGGGGTACAGTTTGTTTCGATCGGGCTTCTGGGAGAGATGATTACAAGAACCAATGCACAGGAAGAATACGTAATCAAAGAGAAAGTCTTCAACTAGTAGCATGCCCGAGCACGGAGGAATGCTGGTAAAAACGGATTGCCGCCATTATCGAGGGTATATACCGTGCAGACCTAATAAACAGTATGGGGTGCATTGTGCAAGCTGCGACTTCTACGAGCAGGTCAACGAGAGATTCCTGATTATCAAGCTCGGAGCACTTGGCGACGTCATAAGAACAACTCCTCTACTGAGGAAGATCAGAGCTCTTCACCCGCGAGCGGAGATTTGGTGGCTGACGCTTGCTCCGGACTTTCTTCCTGACGATGTAGACCGCAAACTCAAGTTCGATTTTCCGGCGATTCTCCAGGTGGAAGAGACAGAATTCGACTACCTGTTCAGCCTTGACAAGGACTACGAAGCCGCGGCTCTTGCAAACCGTGTGAAAGCTCGAGTGAAACGAGGCTTCCTTCTCGGCGATGGCAAGACAGTTCCAGCAGACGACCTCGCCTACAAGAAGTACCTGACCGGCATATTCGACGATGTGAGCAAGGCAAACAAGCAGAGTTATCTTGAGGAGGTCTTTGAGATCTGCGGATTCACTTTCGCAGGAGAAAAGTACAAGCTATCCAACTTTGAATCAGATGGTTACAAATGGGACATTAGCTCGGCGAGGCAGATTATCGGGCTTAACACCGGATGTGGAGGAAGGTGGACGAGCCGTCTCTGGCACGAAGACAGCTGGGCGGAGGTCGCGAGGGAATTGATCTCGAAGGGCAATAGAGTAATTCTGCTGGGTGGTGAGCAGGAGGATGAAAGGAACAGGAGAATCGCGGCAAAGAGTAATGCGGAATACTTCGGCTTTTTCCCATTGAGGCAGTTCATCAACCTGGTTGACCAGGTCGATCTGGTTGTGACCGGAGTGACCATGGGACTGCATATTGCCATCGGGTTGAACAAAAAAATCGTGCTCATCAACAACATCTTTAACAAAAATGAGTTTGAGTTGTACGGGCTTGGGAAGATTGTCGAGCCGGACAAGGAATGCACCTGCTTCTTCATGCCCAAATGCGTTAACAAGGAGTATTTCTGTCTCGATCATCTGCCAGCCAGGAAAGTACTCGACACCGTCACGGAGGTCCTTGGGCTCCCCAGTGCGGCAACGCTTGCTAAATGAGATTAGTAATTGTAAGTACAGCCTTTCCGTTGCGCGGCGGAATCGCCCACTATGTTTCTCTCCTCCGCGATCACCTTTCAAGACGCCATGATGTATCTGTAATAACTTTCAAAAGACAGTATCCGAAATTTCTATTCCCCGGCAAATCCCAGGAAGAGAAGGGAGAACTGACCGGCGAGCGGCCGAACCCGCAGGTTGTCGACACGATCAATCCTCTCACCTGGTTCAAAGCAGGCAGGATGGCAGCCTCGATGAATCCAGACCTTCTGATCTTCAAGTACTGGATGCCCTTCTTTGCTCCGGCCTTTGGCACAATTGCAAGAGTTGCAAAGAAGAGGTCCAATTGTAGAGTGCTTTTTATCTGTGATAACGTTCTGCCTCATGAGCAGACGCCTGTGGACAGACTTCTTACGTCATGGCTGTTCAAGGCCGGAGACTACTTCATTGTGCAGTCACGCTCCGTCGAGAAAGACTTGCTTTCTCTTCTGAAATCACCGCCGTACAAGTTCGTCCCTCATCCGGTGTATGAGAGTTTTGGTAAGGGAATAGGAAAGACAGAGGCAAGAAAGAAACTCGGAATCGGGGGAAATGAAAACGTCGCCTTGTTTTTTGGATATGTCAGGAAATACAAGGGCCTGCATGTTCTCCTTGAATCTGTCGCGAAGGCGCTGACAACATTTGACTTCACACTGATCGTTGCGGGCGAATTCTACGACGACGAAAAAGGTTATAGACAACAGATCCAAAGGCTCGGCATCGGTCATCGTGTTAGAGTCTTCTCTGATTATATTCCAAATGACGAAGTGTCGGTCTATTTCTCCGCCGCAGACGTAGTGGTACTTCCTTACATAGATGCTACACAGAGCGGGATTGTCCAGATCGCATACAACTTCGACAAACCCGTCATCACGACAGATGTCGGCGGTCTTGCTGAGGTCGTGCTTGACGGGCAGACCGGACTCGTTGTCCGGCCGAACTCGTCCGACGAACTCGCCGCCGCATTGGCGAGATTTTTCCGTGAAAATCTTGGCGAATCATTTTCGTCGGGAGTGTCCGAGCAGAAGAAACTCTACTCATGGGATAACATGGTGACCGCGATAGAACAATTGGCGGCGAAATGAGCAATTGTACCGGGTCGAGAAAAGTTGGCGCAGCCCGTCATCCTGAGTCTTGCGGGTTGAGAACGTGAAGAAGGTTCTGATAGTCTCCTATTATTTCCCTCCATCAGGAGGGCCGGGTGTCCAGCGAGTTCTGAAGTTCGTCAAGTACTTGCCGCAATTCGGATATGAAGTGATCGTCCTGACTGTGAAGGACGGGGATTTCCCGGCTGTTGACAGGTCTCTTCTTAAAGAAATTCCGGAAGAAACGAAAGTAGTGAGGACCAGGATTCTCGAGCCGTACAATATTTACAGGAGACTCACCGGAAAGAAGGCAGGCTCGGCCGTCGATGTGGAGAACATTCCATCCGGTGGAAAGAAAAAGTCCTCTCATCCCATGGAGCATGTTGCGGAACTGGTTCGTTCGACGATATTCATACCTGACGCACGCGTCGGTTGGTTTTTCAGCGCGGTCTCTGAAGGGATGAAGGTGATCGAAGAGGAAGGCATCGACATTATTTATTCAAGTTCTCCTCCTTATACGACCTCGTTGATTGCGAAGAGTCTCAGGAGGAGATCAGGCAAACCGTGGGTGATGGGTTTGCGTGATCCCTGGACCGGCTTCATCTCGACGCCTCACCGCTGGTTTCTTCCTGCCGCGATTGACCGGCACATGGAGAGAAGCTCGGTCAATCACTCTGACGCTGTGGAGATAGCGTGGGAAGGGATTGGCAAGGACCTGAGAGGCAAGTATCCGGAGATTGAAGCATCAAAGATCAATTTTATTCCTAACGGCTTCGATTCGGAGGATTACCCTGCAGTCAGGACGGAAAAGAACGAGAAGTTCACCGTTACGTACACAGGTTCGCTCTACGGTAGAAGAAATCCGAGGGTTCTTCTGGACGCGGTGAAGGCGCTTTTGGCAGAGGGAAAGATTTCTCCGCAGAACTTCAGTCTGGTATTTGCCGGGAGATTTGGAGCTGAAGTTCGCTCCATGCTCGCGGAGCCTGAGTTCACCAACATAATAGAGGTGAAAGGATATTTGCCGCATGAAGAAAGCATTGGGCTGCTCTTGATGTCCGACCTTCTGGTGCTGATTGTCGACGAATCTGAACTGAGCGACGAGATTGTTCCTGGGAAGGTGTTTGAATATATTGGTGCCGGGAAGCCTGTAATTGCTTTTGCTCCCGAGGGAGCGGCTGCAAGAGTAGTGCGGTCAACAGGCAGCGGAGTCGTGGTTTCCCCGGACGATGTCGGAAAAGCGAAGGCCTCTATCTATTCCTTCTATTCCGAATTCTCAGAGGGCGGGAGAAACTTGGAGAAGCCAGACACCCTCTTCGCCCCGAACAAAGATGTGATAAAGGGATTCGAGAGAAAAGAAGCGACAAGGAAATTGTCATTACTCTTCAACAAAATACTAGAGAGACAAAATGAGCAAGCATTCTAGCAAGCGAGGAAGTGAAAAGAAGGTGGTACAGGAGAAGTCCGTGGTGCCACAGAAGTATGAGACTCCGATCCTCATCGCCCTGATCCTCATCTTGCTGATTGTTTTCCTTCACAGCGCATTCTTTGAGAACAAAGTGTTCATGTCCGTTGACATCAATGCCTCGCGGAGCATGCATGCCTTCCTCGATCAGGCCAAGAGCGAGGGAGTCTTTCCGCTCTGGATACCTTACATATTCAGTGGGATGCCCTCCTTTGCGAGCCTCCTCACTACGGGAAGCCGGTGGTACGACCTGGTAGGGACCATCTGGGAGTCCATAGATCACTTTATTGCCGCGCTGATGGTGAACCAGGATGTGGGCTGGGTGACTGTCTATTACTTCCTGTTCGGCATCGGGCTCTTCCTGCTGGCACGTCGGCTCGGTCTGGGGAAGTACGCCGCCTTCTTCGGCGCCATCGCCACGTTGTTCTCGACGTTCATAATCGACTGGATAATGGCGGGGCACAACACAAAAATCGCCGCCATTGCTTTCTTCCCGTTTATCCTTCTGTTGATCATGGAATTTGTGCATCGGTTCAAATGGTCCTACCTTCTCGGACTGATCGTCGCACTTCACCTGCAGTTTTCCGCGACCCACATTCAGATGATTTTTTATTCTTATTTTGCCCTCGCGATCTATCTGATTTACATGCTGGTCCGTGGTCTGGCGAAAAAGGAAAAACTCTCAGGCGTGATAAGGGCCGGACTTCTCTTGCTCGGAGCAAGCGCTGTCGCGTTTGTGATGTCGGGGGATGTTTACCTCTCGACTTATCAGTACAGCAAGTACTCGATCCGTGGAGCTCCGCCGCTGGTCGAGACGGCCACTGACAAGGGCACGCCGAGCGGGGGACTTGATTACGAATATGCGACCAACTGGTCCTTCAGTCCGAAGGAGCTTGCTTCATTCTTCGTCCCTTCCTTCTACGGTTTCGGCGACATTGAATACAATGGACCGCTTTCGAACAATCAGACCGTGCGTGTGAATACATATTTCGGCCCCGAGCCTTTTATGGAAGCTTCGCCATACATGGGTGTCATCGTCATCCTCCTTGCCTTCGTTGGGTTTATCAGAAACCGGAAGAACCCGTTTGTTATTTTCAGCCTGATAGTGATCTTCTTGGCGCTTCTGATTTCGTTTGGCAGAGAGTTCCCTCTGGTTTATGACCTGATGTTTAACTACTTCCCGTACTTCAATAAGTTCAGATCTCCGAACATGATTTTGATTCTTGTCCAGATATTCATTCCGATTCTGGCGGCGTTCGGCCTGAATTCGATTGCCGAAGCGAGACAGAAGGCTGATCCCGTCCTTGCAAGAAAGATGCTGATCTCAGCGGGAGTATTTGGAGGATTGATCCTTGTAGCACTTGTTATGCGGGGTACACTGCAGGATTTTTACGAGGGCGTGATTCAGACAGGAAGGTTCGCAAATTCGCCCCAGCAGGTGCATGCATTGCTGTTCGATAACATGATGAATGATCTTTATGTGTCGCTATTCATCTGCATGTTGACGGCAGCGCTTGCGTCGTTCTATATTCGAAGGAGGGTGACGACTCTTGTGGCAGGGACAGGCTTTACACTCCTTCTCATTCTCGATTTGTGGCGAGTCGACTACAGGCCGATGCAGCTCCACAACCGTAAGACCCAGGCTGAACAATTCGCAACTCCTGATTATGTGAAGTTCATAAAAGAGGACACCGGCCTTTATCGGGTGCTTCAATTACAGGATGGACAACCTGCCACGTCAAACGATCTCGCTTACTACCTTCTCCAGGATGCGGGCGGATACTCTGCGGCAAAAATCAGAATCTACCAGGACATGATTGACGTTGACGGCTTGACCAATCCAAACATGATGAAGTTGCTCGGGATTAAGTACATTATCACCAATAAGCCACAGCCGGGTTTAGGTCGGGTCGTGTTTACAGGCACAGAAGCCGTCGAGGAAAACACGAACATACTTCCGCGTGCCTTTTTCGTCGACAATTACAAAGTAGCCGCAGGTCTCGACATACTTAACTCGATGAAAGAAAGCTCGTTCGATCCCGGGAAGACCGTCTATTTCATGGAGGATCCGCATTTGAAGGTGGATGTCCCCGATTCCAGTGCGTCTGTGAAGTTCCAGGATTACAAGCTGCAGACTATGAATCTGCGCGTGAATGCCAGCGGGAATAATCTTCTTCTCCTTAGCGAGGTTTACTATCCGGCAGGATGGAACGCATACATCGACGGCAAACCGACTCAGATATACCGGGCCGATTACTTCCTTCGTGCGCTCATGGTGCCCAAGGGCGTTCATGAGATAGAGTTGAAATTTGAGCCGAGAATGTACGCACTTGGCAAGACCCTTTCCCTTGGGACAAATGTCGCCGTGCTGCTGCTGGCCATCGGGATGGTTCCTGGCATCATAATTAGAATTAGAAGCAGGAAGAAGCTCCGTTCACATGAGGAAACGAAGAGCGCGTGAGAGAGCTGAGGCAGATCGAGTGCGCGACTGATTTCTGTCGGCGGCACGCGCTCCTGGATCACATTGACTAACGTATCCAGGTTTCTTAATTTTCAACCTGATGGCAGTGCACAATTCATATCACAGCATGTCCGTCCCTGCGTGAAATGGCCGGACGGCATAACTGTAAATCCTGACTCATGGAAACCCAAACCAACGATCTGAGAATTAATCCCAAATTGGTGAGAGACCTCCTCGTGCGCTTCATACGGGAAGAGACAAACAAGGTGGGACTCAACAGGCTGGTTGTCGGACTTTCGGGCGGAGTGGACTCAGCCTTGTCGGCCGCGCTTGCCGTCGAAGCTCTCGGAAAGGAAAATGTCCTGTGCATCATGATGCCATACAGGACTTCTTCCTCGGACAGCCTTGAAGACGCAAGAGCCTTCACACAGAAATTCGGGCTCAGGACAGAAGTGGTTGACATCAGCTCCCCGGCGGACGCCGTGATTTCGCGCGATGCGGGAATGGGAAACGTCCGCAAAGGCAACATCATGTCAAGAACGAGGATGATAGTACTCTATGACGCATCCGCCCGCGATAACGCACTCGTCCTCGGTACGAGTAATAAGACTGAGATGTTGCTCGGGTATGGCACAGTCTTTGGTGACATGGCGCACGCCATCAACCCGATTGGCGATTTGTACAAGACCCAGGTATGGCAACTTGCCGAATTCGTAGGTGTGCCTGAGAGAATCGTTAAGAAGAAGCCGAGCGCCGATCTTTGGGCGGGCCAGACGGACGAGGACGAACTCGGTTACACTTACGCAGAGATTGACAAGGTATTGTACCTGCTCGTCGATCAGAGGATGAAGATTGAGGAAGTGGTTGGTCTGGGCCATCAGCCTAAAATTGTGAATGACATGCACAGAATGATCACAAGGAGCCAATTCAAGCGGACTCCACCAATTATCGCGAAGATCGGTCACAGGACGATTAATGTCGACTTCAGATATCTGAGAGATTGGGGAGCGTAGTGTCCGGAGAATCGTCCGAAGGGGTCCTTCGTGACATTCGTGGACTGGGAAAGCCCGAAGGGAGGCTTTTCGTCGTCGCGACACCAATTGGCAACCTTTCAGATATTACTATCCGGGCGGTCGAGACGCTCAAAAGCGTTGATTTCATTGCAGCTGAGGACACCAGGACAAGTTCAGTGCTTCTTAGACACTTCGGAATATCCAAGCCAATGATGAGCTTCCACAGCCACAGTGGGACGAGCAGGTCCCAGGAAATCGTCGGTCGTATCGTGCAAGGGAATTCAGCGGCGCTGATAACCGATGCTGGCACACCGGGAATCTCGGATCCGGGATACACGCTGGTCCGTGACGCGGTGGCTGCCGGAGTGGATGTTATCCCGATACCGGGAGCGACGGCGCTCGTCGCCGCCCTGTCTTCGAGTGGCCTTCGAATGGATCGCTTTGTCTTCGAGGGATTCCTTCCGCAGAAAAAGGGGAGGCAGAAGAGGCTCCAATCACTTTCAACAGAGACAAGGACGATTGTATTGTACGAGTCGACCCATCGCATTGAGAAAACACTCCGCGAGTTGACAGCATATTTCGGCGAGCGCCGATGCGTTGTAGGGAGAGAACTCACCAAGATCCACGAGACCTTTTACCGTGGTACCCTGTCGGAAGTGCTGAAAATGTTGAGCGGGGGAGAGAAGCGCGGTGAGTTTGTCATAGTCTTGGAAGGCTCCGGGGAATGAGAAGTCTCATCCCACCGTCTGTCGAAAACGGATTCAAGCGCGGGCTTGAACCGCTGGCGCGTTGGCTCGGAGAGAGGAATGCAAATCCCAACTGGCTTACCACGCTTGGTTTTCTGCTGAGCATCTTCTGTGCCTGGGAGATTGCGGCAGGCAAACTCGTCACAGGAGGATTTCTTGTCCTGATCAGCGGGCTGTTCGATACGATTGACGGTGCAGTCGCACGCAAGACAGGACGAGTTACAAGGTTCGGGGCTGTCTATGATTCTACGATGGACAGATACTCCGAAGTGACTGTTTTTTTCGGGCTTGGTTTTTATCTTATAGGTAATCGTTTCTACTTGACGTCAGTGGCGGCGGTTTTTGCGGTCGGCGGCTCAATAATGGTCAGTTACATTCGCGCCCGAGCTGAAACACTCGGATTCAAGGCGAATGTCGGACTCACGAGGCGCCAGGAAAGGGTCTTGATTCTCGGGTTGGGACTGATCTTGAATGTGCTCGATCCATTTTTCGACAGACTTTTCAGTGGCGTGATCGAACAGCTTTTCGGGAAAGGGTTCGTTCATCCACCGTTGGCCCTTGCAGCATCCGTCTATCTACTGGCAGTTCTTACTAATCTAACTGCAATCCAGAGGCTATTTTATGTCTACAAGCAATTCAAATCAGAAGGACCCCGGCCTTAGCCGTGGGAAGAAGATCGACAAACCTGAAGGCGCGCTGACAGTATTTACACCTGGAATAGGGGCTGTATCGACTACTTTCATGGCCGGCGTCGAGCTCGTTCGAAATGGGATGCGAAAACCGATCGGTTCGCTGACACAGATGGCGACAATTCGGCTCGGCAAAAGAACCGAGAAGCGCAGCCCGCTCATCAGGGACTTCGTCCCTCTCAACCCGCTGGAAGATATCAAGTTCGCAGGATGGGACATCTTCGGTGGGACTGCATATGATGCCGCAAAGAAGGCGGGGGTACTTAACCAGAACGATCTTGAACTGGCGAAACCGTTCCTGCAGGGCATAGACGTTATGCCCGCGGTGTTTGAGCGAAATTATGTAAAGAGATTGCGTCCCAAGGTGATCAAGAAGGGGAAATCAAAGATGGAACTCGCGGAGCGACTGCGGGAAGATATCAGATCGACGATGGAGAGGAACGGCTCGAAGAGCGGAGTGATGGTGTGGTGCGGAAGCACGGAAGTCTACATAGAAGAGAGCGAAGTGCATCAGAGTCTGAGTAACTTTGAGAAGGGGTTGACGAAAAGCGATCCGAAGATCGCGCCGAGCATGATATATGCCTATGCGGCGCTGAAGGAAGGTCTGCCTTTTGCCAACGGCGCCCCGAATCTCACGGTCGACATGCCTGCGATGCACGAGCTTGCGAAGAAACAGAGACTCCCTATTGCCGGTAAAGACTTCAAAACGGGCCAGACTCTTCTGAAGACAGTCCTCGCGCCGATGCTGAAAGCGCGTATGCTCGGTCTGAGCGGTTGGTTCTCAGCGAACATCCTGGGGAATCAGGATGGCGAGGTCCTCGATGAGCCGGGATCATTCAAGACCAAGGAGGTCAGCAAGCTCTCCGTCCTCGAGCACATACTCCAGCCTCATCTCTATCCTGAACTCTATTCGGATTACTATCACAAGGTGAGAATAAATTACTATCCTCCCCGTGGAGACGACAAGGAGAGCTGGGATAACATCGACATATTCGGATGGCTTGGCTATCCCATGCAGATCAAAGTCAATTTTCTCTGCCGCGATTCAATTCTTGCTGCACCAGTCCTGCTTGATCTGGTACTTTTTCTTGATCTGGCGCATCGGGCGGGGCTGTCAGGCATTCAGGAGTGGCTGTCATTCTACTTCAAGAGTCCGATGTGTGCACCTCAGCTTTATCCCGAGCACGATCTATTCATTCAAATGACGAAACTCAAAAACTACCTCCGGTATCTCATGAATGAAGAACTAATCACTCACCTTGGAGTTGAGTATTACGCCGGCAAGTCCGGTAGCTCAACTAAAAGGAGTGTCACAAAGTCCAGGCTCTGAGAGCGATCAGATATGCAAAGATGACCATGGGTAACAATCAGACCGAGATAGTAGCTCATTTGAGATTACACCTGCGTGTTCCTGCAAGCTCTGCTGGCAAATCATATTCAGTTGGATCCCTGCCCGATTCTCTTGGCGGCGTTGCTCGATTGAACAGGAACGGATGAAGGAAGAAGAACGACACAGAAGAGCAGAAGAGGATGCTGCGCTCGTCAAGCGGGCGATTGGCGGCGACGAAAAGGCATTCAAGGCTCTCACCAGAAGATACAGGAATCCGGTAGCCCAGATAGTCTACAAACTCGTCAGGGACAGAAGCCAGATCGAGGATCTCACTCAGGAGGTTTTCATTAAGGCGTTTCAGCATCTGAGCGACTTCGACTATGAGCACCAGTTCGCATCCTGGCTTTTTAAGATCACTAACAATCACTGCATTGACTACATAAGAAAGAAGAAACTCAGAGTCTATTCGATAGACGAGCAGATACGGACCGATGATGGTGAGATGGAGCACGAGATTCCCGACTCCACCTACGAACCTGATCTCAACATGCTGCGTGAGCAGAAGTCCAGGTTGATTCACACGGCCATCAACTCATTGCCGCAGAAATACCGTGAGGTAATCATCTTAAGGCATCAAGACGAGTTGAGTTACGAAGAAATCGCCGAAAAAACCGGCTTGCCTGTAAACACTATCAAGGTCCAGCTCTTCCGGGCGAGAGAGATGATGTACAAGTTTCTTAAGGACAAAATCAGACATTATTGAAACATAATTCAATCCCCCTCGTATTTGCTGATAGCATGAAGCCCATTTTGATGATATTGCTGCTTTGCTCGACGGCGTTTGCTCAGAGAGCTCTCAACACGGAAGAGAATCTGAGCGGTGCCAGGTCGATCAAGGCAATAATCAAGCTTGGCGCGGTAGATCTTCGGCTGAAAGCCGCCGAGGACCCGGAGAAGGCCTTTCGTCTCCATTACAGCTACACTGATGACGAGAAAGTGCCCAAGCTTACTTACGACATAGAAGACGACAAAGGGGTTTTCCACTTGTCCAACGAAAAAGAGCACACCAACTTTCCATTCCTGGGGCTTAGCTCAGAAAAAGATTCTGTCGATCTGGAACTATCGAACTCCGTTCCGGTGTCTTTGGATATGGGATTTGGAGTCTGCGATGCAGCAGTCGATCTCGGCGGCATGGAGATATCCGACGCAAATTTCTCAACCGGTGTCTGCAGTTTCGATCTGAACTTCTCATCGCCGAACAGGATCGAATGCAGCAACATCTCCGTCAAGACCGGCATATCGAGCGTCACTGTGGAGAATCTTTCGAACGCGCGGGCAAAGTCAATCGACTTCAATGGAGGCCTTGGCTCGATGAAGATCGATTTCGGCGGAAAGCTCGTCACGGATTGTGACGTCAGGGTCAAGACGGGCCTGGGCTCGGTCGAAATATCGATTCCTTCAGATATCAATACGACGATCACTACACCCGAAAGCTTCCTTACCTCGGTAGATGTAGCCGGGTTCTATTCGCAGGGCGGTGGTGTGTATCGGTCCAGCGAAAGGAAAGGGCCGAAACTCAAGATATATGTCGAGTCCGCGATGGGTGGAGTTAAGATAAAGAGCTACTGAAGGACTTTGAATTCCACAAGACCTTGATGGGGTAACGAATCTGTCTGAGCGTTCTGATCTTGTACGGAGATTGTGAAAGCAGCCCCTTCACCGGTAGTCATGCGTCTTGAGCTGATTCTGATTTGCACGGTCTCTCCCAACTCGTAACTCAACGATAATTCATCCCTGTCTCCGGCTCCGTCGGTTCTGAAAAACACGCTGCTCCCTATTTCTACGGTCAATCCGATCGGCGTAAAGAATTGGACGAGCAATTTTCCCGGCGTGAATCGTTGTGTCGTTTCGATCATCAGGTAGATGTTCTTCTTGTCATTGCCGAATCTCACGCGTTTGATCTGGAGACCGGTCTTCTGCATTGCTCCGGATGGCTGCTCTTGTTCCACGAAACCAGCTTTCTCCCATTCCTGAGCGATGCCGACATTCGTGAACGAAGGCGAGATCATGCGCAGCGGCTGACGATAGCTCAGATGTTCGATCCTCCTTTTTATCGGTACTTCCAGTTGTGATGGAGGAGTAATTCCCATGATGACGTAGACCTGTCTCAGATGGTATCTGAAAAGCTCATCGAACTCCGCTGCCAGCACAGACTTATGCTCATCGCCATACCACCAGCACCAGTCCGAGCCCTCGCTTATCAGAATTTCTCTGAATGCATCCGCGCGCTTCTTCGGCGACAATCGTCCAGAGGTCTTTTCAAACTTTCTACGGGCCTCGTGCAATAGGTCCCAGGCTTTATTGTCCTCATCATGACCGATCCAGATGTCGAAATTGCCGTTTATCCATGAGCCGGGTTCTAAGTGCTGAATTACGTTCCCCCTCTTCGGTTTCACCTCCGACGGCAGAACAGTTTTGAGCTTCGTCTCTTTGCTAAGGAGATAGTAAAGCGTCCTAAGAAAATCTTTTCCGTCACTCTGGTAAAATTCCCAGGCGTTTTCACCGTCGAGAATGATCGGGACGACCGCGTAATCAAGTCCGTTTTCACCGTATCTCTCCACGATCGACTCCCTGATTCCTAGAAGTCTCGTGATGAAGTCGTGCGCCGCTCCGTCCGGACCCCAGTGAGAATACACGAAGCCGATTCTGTCCGACAAGTCATGGTCGCGGAAGAAAAGCATGACCGGGTTGCCCGCTCCGGCGAAGCTGTAGGGGAAATACTTCTCGAGGAATTCGGAAGAGTGTGTCCTGCCTGATTTTGCAAAAGTCTTGTGTAATACGGTCTCGTCCGTCGCTGCCCAGGCGATCCCATTCTTCGCGATGAGATTCAACGCAGCATCGCTGACTGATCCCTCGCTTGGCCACATCCCCACAGGCTTGATGCCGAAGATTTTTTTCGCGTAGTCCAGCGCAGCTTTGATCTGAAAATCGGCGTCCTTGGGGTATTTGAATCTGGAATTTGGAAGAACCGCTTTGGGGTCGGCGATAGATGCCACATTACTGTCGCAAAGAAGAGGCAGGATAGGATGGTAGAAAGGTGACACAGCTATCTCTATCTGCTTCCTGTTCATCGCCTCGACATGATGCGGGATTATTCTCGCGATGATTCCCATCTGTGCCGACAATACAGCTTGTTTGTCCTTTTCGGAAAAATCTCTCTGCTTGTCGATGTAATGTTTGAATGGCGGATCGAATCTTGAGTATTCGCCGACCCACGCGAGATTCCACCAGACTTGAAGATCACGGAAATCCTGCGTGCTGAATTTTATCCTGACTGCGTACAGGTCCCGGTCGCTTCGGATCACTCCGCGCCTGGCGAGAAGTTCGGCATAGCGCGGGTAGCGCTTCACCATCCGTTCGGAGTTGGCAAGGAAGAGGGTCTTGAGCGCTTCAATTTTCTCCGCCTCTGAAAACATCTCGGGATCTTTCGCCGAGAGAAGATAGGCCCGGTCAGTCGTGCTTCCGTTGAGGTAGTCTTCGATCTGCACAAGGAGCGACGGCGCGAAGTTGAATGTCTGTTTTATCTCCGGGTAATCGTCGAGCATTCGCACCATATCCCAGTAATCCTTGATACCGTGCATACGTACCCACGGCATAAGGAACGTCCCGTCCGTTTTGTAGTACGGCTGATGATGGTGCCAGAGGAAGAGAACCTTGAGCGGGCGTGTCAATTCCGTGTGAAATCCACCCCGGTTATCGGTGAATTGTCTTCCCAGACCGGATTGAGTAGCCTGTAGTCGCCGAACCCGGTCTCATCGGCAAAGTAGAAATAGTGTGACTTCCGGTAATAGTGCCATATCTCGTACGGCTTGGTGTCGATATTGAACGGATGTCTCTCGACGTCATCCGGCGGGCCGAAGAGGATATATATCATGCCCCTGTCACTTTTCCATCCAGAGAAGAAATGAGTGAAGTGTTCGTTGGCGTATGCAACTCTGTTATAGTACTCTTGCATCGAGACTCTGCCGTCGAGAGAAAAGCGGGAATGATATCTATCCCAGAAAGTCAGAAACCGATTTTTCTTGATCACATCGTCGGCTGATGACTTGATGCTATCGATTGTTGATTGATCTGCGATGTATATCATCGCGTCTGCAGCGTTGTCCAAATCGGTAACGGTGGATGGCAGGTCCGGGAAGTGCGTGGTGAGGGGAGTGGACGCAGCCGCAAGAAACGGGCCGTCTTTGTCGCCTGAACTGCGCAGCGTTATTTTCAGATGATAGTTGCCCATGGACAACGAGCTCTTCGGAAGGCTCTCGAAGACTCTGCTCACCGAATCACTTGTTCGAAACCATTTTGAACTGGAATAGAGGATTTTATCTTTCGCTCCCGTTATCTCACTGGTGACGTACACCGAATCGCCGGGCTTCCGAGAGTAGACTTCATAGAAAATAGGGAAGGAATCGTTCCGGGAAATAATGTTTCCCTGCACATTCGGTACTATCGTCCGTTTTCCATCCGCCAACGACGAAGAGAGCAGAATCATGATATCGGAAATCGAAGTTGTCGAGGCGGGATAGTCCCTCGCGATAACATCGCGTTCTTCTTTGAAGGAACCTTCGGCCTCCGGTCCGCTGAGCGTGACGATGAGCTTGTATGAACCGGGATTTACAATGAAATGTCTTTGGGACGACGCTATGATGTCACTACTATTTGTCTCGTCAAAGCTGCTGCATGATGCTTTCCCATCCCACGATTCTTCAAGAACTGTATTGTCGTTCTTATCATTTACCTTGACAGTCACAGTGTAAACGGATGTGAATTCACTCCCGGTCTTCACGAAGTAGAGCCGGCTGTATGGAACCTGGAAGTAGAAATCGATTCGGCTCTGGTCGTGGGGGGATTTGAAATTAAGCGCTTGAAAGGAGAAATGCCGAGCTGTAATCCAGTATGGACGCTGGAGTTCAACCTGCGCCGAAGCGGAGATTGTGATCAAGAGACAGAGAGCTGCCGTTCTCATCACGATTAACCTCCTTAGATAGCCGTAGCATACAGATCGTGCTCGTACGTCTCGTCGATCACGACCTCGGCAAACTTGCCGGTCTCGAGCGGTTTTCCCGACGTTACTATTACTTCAGCGTCGATTTCCGGGGCGTCCTGGCATGTCCTGCCGACATAATTATCCCCATCCTCGTAATCGATAATTACGTTTTGCTTTGTACCGACCTTCTTGTCGTTAAGCTCCGCGATGATCTGTCTCTGGGCCTCCATTATGGCCGCGTGCCGTGTTTCTTTCTCTTCCGGAGACACCGGATCGCCGAGGATCGCGGCAGTCGTCCCTTCCTCTACCGAGTACGTGAAGGCGCCGAGCCTGTCGAACCGAAACTCTTTTACGAAGCCGAGGAGATCTTCGAATTCCTTTTCCCCTTCTCCGGGATAACCGACGATCAACGTGGTGCGTATCGCAATGCCGGGGACTTTCTCTCTGATTTTGTGCAGCAGCTCTTCAAGCTTGTGCCGCGTGATACCACGGCGCATTGATTTCAGAAGCTTGTCAGAAATATGCTGGATCGGGATATCAATGTATTTGACAATTTTTGTGGAGTCGCGCATTACATCGAGCAGAGCCTCGGGAAACTTCGCGGGATATGCATACATAAGCCGGATCCATTCGATGCCATCGACGCGGTTCAGTCTCTCGAGCAACTTCGGGAGTTCCCGCCCGCCGTATATATCGAGGCCATAGTAAGTCGTGTCTTGACCGACCACGATGAGCTCTTTGACGCCTTTCTCGGCGAGCAACTCGGCCTCGTGGATAATGTCGTCGATTGGTTTTGAAACGTGCTTGCCGCGCATCAACGGGATCGCGCAGAACGAGCACGGGTTATCGCATCCTTCCGACACCTTCAGGTAGGCATAATGCGCCGGAGTCGAGAGAACGCGATCTCCGACCATATCGTACCTGTAATCTGCCTGGAATTCGTTGAGAACATTCTTCAATTCGTTGGTGCCGAAGAAAGCGTCGACTTCTTTGAGACCTTCCTGCAGTTCCTTCTTGTATCTTTCGACGAGGCAGCCGGTGACTACCAGCTTCTTGAGACTCCCGGCTTTTTTCTCCTGCGCTATCTGCAAGATCGTTTCGATTGATTCCTGCTTGGCGGCGTCGATGAATCCGCATGTATTGACTACCGCGACTTCTGCCCCAGCTATCTTGTCGGACAGGTCGTAGCCGTTTGCCTTCAACTGCGCCGCGAGGACTTCACTGTCCACCTGGTTCTTCGGGCATCCGAGCGTGACTATATGGACTTTCTTCTGACTCATAACACAATTTACCTCCGTCGGTCTTCGATTCCAATGGGAGGACAGGGGTTGAAGGTAACGGGAATAGACTTCGACCGGAAATTGAATTTTTGGCGTCGCCGAATTATATTTTTCCACCCTTAGTTTGGGGCATGCTGAAGTAGCTCAGCGGTAGAGCAGCGGTTTCGTAAACCGCAGGTCGTGGGTT
>CAZRXH010000043.1:0-27292 GCA_964603995.1 uncultured Bacteroidota bacterium
ACACGATGTCTTCCACAGTCTCGTTCACATGCAGGTGCTCCTGAAGTGACGAACTGACCCACCCAATAGATTTCCTCATCTCTCGCAAGTCGCAGCTACCGAATTTATTTCCGAGAACGATTAACTCTCCGTCTGAAGGGAAGATATAGCCCGTTATCAGATTAAGAAGCGAGGTTTTGCCTGACCCGTTCAAGCCTATGATAGCCCACTGGTCACCTGATTCCACATGCCAGTTTATGTTTCGAAGTATATATGTCCCGTCTCTTCGCCACGAGACGTCTTTCATTTCGATTATCAATGTCGCCTCAACTCTGGTTCGTACGAGTGAATGAATTTACTTGAGAATAATCCACAGAGATATTTCATCCAAATGATTGCGAACGTGGGTAGTGAATGAACTTGATTTAATTCCCCCAGGAAATGATTCCAAGTCAGGTTACCACTCAAGAATACCGTATCTTAACATTTCCGCGCCGACAAGTCTTCCTGCGCCGCCGCTTGCTTACCCGCAGCTTAAAGGAAACGGCAATCTGCGTCAGCAAGACGAGATTGATTCAGAGTCGACTAAGCGTTTACGAGTGACCATACTGGCGCCACAAAAGGAGACGGTGAAGTCTGCTCACCTGTTCATATTTAGTATTAAACAATACTATTTCAGCAACATAAATTTTTTCGTTTGGACGAATGCGCCTGACTGCAGCCTGTAGAAGTATACACCACTTGACAGGCCGGAACCATCAAACCGCACGGCGTACCTTCCGGCACGCTCCGATGAGTCCATCAGTGTCTTGACCTCCCTGCCCAGTACATCGTAGACACCAAGATGAACATGATCCCGCTCGGCGATTTGGAAATCGATTGTCGTCGACGGATTGAAAGGATTCGGATAATTCTGTCCAAGCCAATAACTGTCTGGGGGCCGGCTCCCCGAGCCAACAGACGTGGCCAGCTGATAGACCCTCACGTAGTCCACGAACATTGTATCCGGGAACGCTGTCGTGGAATCGGGATTTTTCGGCCAGCTCCCGCCAACCGCCATGTTGAGGATGATGAAAAAGGGTAGATGAAATTCGTCAGTGCTCTTGACGCTGTTAGCAATGTTTCCCGACCAGTATTCGACACCGTCAAGGAACCATTTGATCGAGTCCGGATCCCACTGGACAGAGTAGAGATGGTATTTCATCACGCTGTCGCATTGTATCTCACCTCCCGAAGAGACGTGATTCCCTGCACTATCCCAATGCATCGTGCCGTTTATGTGCGGGACCTCGTTGATATGCTCCATGATATCGATCTCACCACACTTCGGCCAGCCTACCTGTTCTATGCTGTTTCCCAACATCCAGAAGGCGGGCCAGAGTCCCTGTCCCTGTGGAAGCCTTATACTCGCCTCGATTCTCCCATAAGTGAAGCTTCGGAGTCCCTGGGTTTTGAGACGCGCGGAAGTGTAATTACTGCCATTGTATGACTCGTGCCTTGCGATAATCAAGAGATTGCCGTTACTGACCGCCGCGTTCGCGGGACGATTTGTGTAGTACTCCAACTCGTCGTTTCCCCAGCCGCCGCCACCGATGTCGTATGTCCAATTCGATGTGTTAATGGTCGAATCGTTGAATTCATCCGACCACACGAGGTTCCATGTCTGGGCTCGAGCACCGGAGGACAAGAGCAGGACAACAAGAAATGAATACCTTGCCATCACCACTCTCACTTCAGGTATTTCACCATCCAGTCAACCCAACGCCTGAACACGTCGGTTGTTCTGACGATGTCACCGGGGAAATGAGTATCCGCCGGGTAAGCATAAAATTCTGTGTGTACTCCATTATCGCGGAGTGCATGGTACATTTCGTAACTGTTAACAATAGGCACGTTGCCGTCACCGACGTCGCCCATTATCAGCGTTGGCGACTTGACCTTATCAGCAAAGATGATCGGCGACTGATCACGCCAAATGTTCCAGTATTTCTTCACCCACGGCGACCCGCTGAAGAAGTAGATGTCGCCCGTCTGGTAATACGCGATTGTGTAGTCCATTACCCAATCGTTGAGTGCGGCGCCTTCCACTGCCGCTTTCCACTTGTCCGGATAATAACCGTTCAGCCATGAAGTCATGTACCCGCCGTAAGACCAACCGGAAATGCCGATCCGGCTGGTATCGATCATCCCTGATTCTTCTATTTTCGCCAAGCCGGCCATTACGTCCTTTCCCGGTCCCTCCCCTGTGTCCCGGAAAATTGCGTGCTGGTACGCGTCCCCGAGATTCGTGCTCCCACGGTAGTTAGGTTGGAACACGAAGAATCCCTGCGCCGCGAGGAGCTGCACAAGCGACGAGAATCGGATGGTAGAGGCTCCTTCAGGTCCGCCGTGTATGACGAGCACAAGCGGATATTTTCTCCCCGCTTTGTAGTCGACAGGATAAGTCAAAGCACCGTCCTCGTCGAAACCATTCGGTCCCTTCCAGTCGACGCCCTCAGTTTTTCCGAGTGCCAAAGTGTCAACAAATGCATTCAGGTCGGTAAGTCGTTCGGGTGATGCGGCTACCGATTTCATCACATATAACTCCGATGGGTGCATTGAAGTGCTGCCGATGAAGGCGATAACTCCGCTGTTCGAGACGCTTATCTCGCTCCCGGCATCGACATCGCCAAGGTTCAGTTCTTGAGCGGCTCCGTCGACAGGCTGTCGCCATATGACGCTTCGAGTTCCCAGTTCGCCCGCCAGCAACATCGCCTTCCCACCGGGCAGCCACGTGTAGCTGTTGATGTTCCTGTCGAGACTGGCTGTGGCATCGGTGATCTGATTGTTGATGTCGAGGTAAACGGCATTACCGTTGTTCTGGTCACCAGCGCGCGGGCGCATGAAGGCGAGCGTTTTTTCCACCGGCGCATAATCCGGCGTGCCTGATCCCTGCTCGCTGATAAGTGTTCTTACTTCGCCTCCGGAAGTATCCACCTGGGCTATCGTGCAATGCCAGCTATTTCCCTCCCAGACATCCGGGAAACGCTGAAAAGTTATCGACTTTCCATCAGGGGTCCACGCCAAGGGTGAAATCGTCTCCTGATCGGTGCGCACGCTCCATGTGCCTTCCGTAAGCCGCTTCGCCTGGCCGCCGCCGGAAGGCACTATCCATATATGCCATGGTTGCAGAGCGGCTCGCACTGTGTAGTTGTTATCAGTGACCTGGAATGCGTCCTCATGGTGCTTGATTGCCTCAGGATTGGGGATGGTGTCCTGTGCCACGAAGACGATCTTCTCACCATCTGGACTCCAGGAGAATTCCTCCACACCCGTTTTCGAATCGGTGATCCGAACAGGATCGCCTCCGGCCATCGGCATGACAAAGATCTGGGACTTCTTGGAATTGGGATCTTCAGCAACGAATGCCAGCCTGTTTCCATTGGGCGACCATCGCAAACCCGAAATACCCTCTCGCTTGTATGTCAGACTGCGCATCGAACCATCAGCGACATTCACAAGATCGATCTCCTGCTTGCGCTTGTCCTCCGTCCAGTCGGATCTGGAGACGATAACCGCAATGCGGCTGCCGTCAGGCGATATTTGTGGCTCAGAAAGACTCACCAGATTACGTAGGTCGGTAAGCTGGAACGGTTGTCGAGTGGATTGAGAGAATGCAAGGCCGCAGAAAAGTATTGTGACGAGGAGCGCAGTTGCAGGCATGGTTGATTTCATCGGGAGACCTATCTCTTTTGTTCTAAAAGGAAGTTCGGATCGTTTAAATATAACACAGAGAGTCCGGAAATCTTCCGCATACATTTTCTCGTAGTGGATCAAAATCAGAAAATCAGAGAAACCTTTTCCCGACGGGATCCATTTTGGACGAAGGTTTTCAATGAGAACTCATTCATATTAGACTCATTCACCGATCCTATCCTTAGAATCTTCGCGAGGCTATCTATGGCATTTCAAATTGCGCCACTTCTATGCACAAACTTTTTTTCTTTAGGGGCCGCTCCTCGGAACAAGAATGCCGTAAGGGCTTTGCCGCATATCTCTTCGCCGTCTGGCGTCTGTGGCAGGTCCCAACAGAGCGACCTGTATAACTCAAAGCGATAGAGATCAAACGAAGAGCGGATAAGGTCTCCGTAAACGCCGGCAGCGGACACCATCCCACGGTATGCAATCAAGATAACCGGCAAACTGAATATTGCCCACCATTGCCAGCCAAGCCAGACAAGAAATAATATGCTCCACGTCAGCAGTCTTGCGGATTCGTTGAGCTTGCCTCTGGATACGTCGATTAACTGCCGCATCGCATCAGGAAGCAGTGGATACAATCGTGGCCAGCATATGACCGCATTCAGCCCGTAGCGCACATTGGGATATTCCTCTGAGGCCCGAAGTAGATTTCCGAGGAGAGTAGGCATAGCGTGTTTTGGGTTCACCGGGAGATGAGCGATTTCGGCATCCAGCCTGTATTTCTTCAACTTATCCGCATCACTGTCGGCGCTGGCAAGAGATTGCAGATCATCGTACTTCTTCCTGATTCTGTCGCCCCAGTGATTCGAAAGCCGCAGACGCAGGCTGTCCAGAAATCCGGGGAAATAGCCTTCACATATCCTGATCACCCAGCTCTGTATTTCCTCCACCAGACTGGCCGAAAAGACAACTGCAAAGAGTGCAACTATGGCCAAAGCGATCTGCGTCGCGACAGGTTGAGCGTTCAGCGCCTTAACTAATTGTCCGATGTCAGTTCGTTCACCATATGCCAGCGTTCCTCCTGCAAAAAAAATGAGCCCTGGGCCGTAGGTGGTGACTATCGCTCGTTCAGCAATCCCTTCACCGATCTTTTCCCAAAGCTTGGAGAGCACGGGCAACGTCCTAATGAATCAGAGTTCGCGGGACATTGTGTATCGGACACGGAGGTATTTCCTGCCCTTTCTGGAAAATATATATATGTGGGCTCGGGCACGGCGAAGGATCCTCCTCGCTCAAGCAGGAATACTCTGCCACAAAGCTTATCGCCCCATCCGACGCATACTCCGGGTCTCCGGGCAGGTTGTCGAATCCCGACTGCAATTTGAACCCTACTACGCCAGGGTGGCTTTTAGAAGCAGCTGAAACGGCAACTAACACCTTCCTCGGGTCGAGGACCGTCAGTGTATTGAGATCTGCATCGGCTACGATGATCCCGACCGCAGAAGTGCCCGACACCAGACGGGCGGCCTCGGATAATGCGGATAGCGGGACAGCCCTGGGTGAGACTATGAAAATTGCCGCCGATGGCTCACCTTCGACCAGTGACTGCTTGAGGGCTTTCACTGCTACCGGTTGACTTCTCTGGACTTGCACGCAGAATGGCTTGGAAGCCGTCAACGAGCAATCCGCGTCCAACCCGACAATACTAAAGTTCTTTTCCGCAACCATAGAATAGCCTCCTTTAAAGATTGAGGTTCTTTGTCTATGCTGATGAGGGTAAGACCACTTGGACTTGTTCCTTCGAAACCTGCAACTGGTTGACTGTGAAGCTTTGCTCACTTTTCCATCAAACCTTCTTCAAGTTCACAACTTAACCCTCCTGACACTTTCAATGGAGAATGTTAGGGCCAATTCCCTTGAAAATCAAACTCGTCTGGTAATCCTCAGAGGTGAATGGTGCTAATGAAATTGACTGAGAGGAGCTGGGAAAATTGAGTGCTGCTACATATTGGAAATAAATAGAAGAGTCAACGCCCTGACTATCGCAGAAGGAAAGAGTAAGTATGAACTTAGCGAAGTCAAGCCGGATATAGCAGAACTATTCTATTGGCTGTGAGCCAACACACCATGCACTTTTCTGGCAAGCGTTATCGGAGTAAACGGTTTCTGAAGGAACTCAATCCCTTCGTCCAGTACCCCATGCGGGGCAAGCTCATTCGCAGTATAGCCAGACATGAACAGCACTTTGATCCCTGGCTTGATCGCGGAGATCCTACCGCTTAATTCCCTGCCGCTCATGGTCGGCATTATCACATCGGTGAGCAACAAGTGAATTTCTTTTGAGTACTCTTTGCAGAGCAGCAGCGCCTCATTTGGACCTGGTGCGGTCATCACCTTGTAGCCATATTCTTCCAAACTTGCATTTACAAGGTCAAGAAGGTCGGACTGATCTTCAACAACGAGGATTGTCTCTGTCCCTTTGATTGACTCTTCTGACGAGGTGTTATTCAAGCTCTCCACATCCCCGTAGAAGCGAGGGAGATAAATATCGAACTCAGTCCCTGCTCCCGGCTCGCTTGCGACATGCACGCCACCGTTGTTTTGCTTCACAATTCCATAAACAGTTGACAGCCCCAGTCCGGTCCCCTGGCCTTTCGGCTTTGTCGTGAAGAATGGCTCGAACATATGCTTCAAGGTATTTCTGTCCATACCCTTCCCAGTGTCGACAAACGTCAACTTGACATATTCGCCCGGCGTCAGTCCTGCGCGGCCATCTCCGGAATTTTCTTCGATCCTGACATTCGAAGTCTTGATCGTTATGGTGCCGATTCCTTCGATTGCGTCTCTTGCATTCGTCGCCAGGTTCACAAGTATTTGATCCAGCTGCGACGGATCTATCTTGATGTTCCAAAGATTGCTCTGTGGTACGAAGATAAATCCCAGGTTTTCACCGATTACCCTTTGAAGCATTTTCTGAATGGATTCAATTGACGAGTTGACATTTACGACCTTCGGCGAAATGATCTCTTTTCGTGCAAACGCAAGGAGCTGCCTCGTTAAATCCGCACCCCTGTTTGCAGCCGTAATGATCGAATCGACAGAACGAAGGTCGGGATCATCGTCTTTGAATTTCGTCCTGAGAAAATCAGCATACCCTATAATTACTCCTAAAATGTTATTGTAGTCGTGTGCAACTCCCCCTGCAAGTTGACCGAGTCCTTCCAGTTTCTGTGCTCGTAGAAGTTGCTCTTCTAATAACTTGCGTTCGGTCAAGTCGCGGATGATGCTTACAAGAATGCGCTCACCCCCTATTGCCAGACCTCCGGATCTGACTTCAACGGGAAGCATCGCGCCATCCTTGCGCCGATGCATCGTTTCGATCAGAAGACCTTCAGAATATGCCGTATCCATTTGTTCCCGTACCACATCCCGTGCCTCCGGATCTCGAATATCAAAAATGGACTTCTGGAAAAGCTCCTCCCGAGAATAACCGTACGATATCTCTGCGGCTCTGTTCGCCTCGATGATTCTGCCGTCGGAATATCTGATGTACATGATAATGTCAGCGGAATTTTCAAATAGCAGCCGCTGACGTTCGAGACTTTCTTCGGCTCTTTTCCTTTCCGTGATGTCTCGACATATCCCTTCATGGTAGATGATGTTCCCACTATCATCCTGCACGTACCTCGCACGGTCCTCGAGCCAGATTTCACTCCCGTCCTTTTTCCTCAAACGATAACTTTCAGCCTGAGGTACGAATTCGCGATTCTTGCGCAATGCTTTCCATTCGGAGGGGTCAAAACAAAGGTCTCGCGGAATATCTGCCGAGAGCAGTTCCTCCAGAGTGTACCCCAACATCCTCGCAAATGCCGGGTTTGCGTCGATGTATTTGCCTTTGGGCGTGCTGCGGTAATACCCGTCCGGCATAGTCTCGATAAGATTGCGATACTTGATTTCACTTTCGAGAAGTGCTTTCTCGGCCTGCTTGCGTTCAGTAATATCTTCATAGGTTCCCAATACACCGATTACCTGCCCGTCCTTGTCGTGCAGGGGCACTTTGCTGGTTCTCAACCAGGCTTGTCTGCCGTCAGTCCTGACTTGAAGTTCCTCGTAATTGAGCTTTGGGCGGTTCTTTTCCATGACCTCGCGATCGTAAGCTTGATATGATTCAGCTTCTGAGAGCAAGGCTGTGTCGTAGTCAGTCTTGCCGACGAGCTTATCGGGATCACTATAACCGCAGTCCTGAGCAAACGATTCGTTACAGCCCATGAATACCGAATTCCGATCTTTCCAAAAGACCCGTTGGGGAATGGTGTTCAGAACCAACCGCAGCATCTGTTGGGAATTGAATAGTGCCGCTTCTGCGGACTTCCGTTCCTCTATTTCGTTCTTGGCCTTTTGAAGGGCGTTCGTAATACTACGCCACGCGATCGATGGGAAGATTACAGACAGAGCGAGCAAAAAAGTGTGAACAATCCAGTATTCCCCATCGGTGAAGTTCACCATCGGATGAGGCAACATATTGTGCGCCCGAAGGTACACTAGGAACAACTCAGTAAGGCTGCAGATTACGGCGACAAGTATGCCTACCCTGATTCCCAGAAACAGCCCTCCGCCGAAGATGACTACAATAAATCCCAGCGTCGCGGGCGCTCTTATGCCACCCGCGGTAAATGCAAGTACGGAAATGAAAAACCAGGAGTAAATTAGTGTCAAGACTTCTGCGGCACGAAGGTGCCTTCGGCTGTTGAGCCACAGGCTAACAAGAGACAAAACGAATGTCGACGTTCCGAATATGGCTCCCCGGACAGCGTATGCGGGGAAGGCAGTCGACATTATGGCCGAGTATGCCGCAAAGGACACTCCTAATGTCCAGAGAATGTAATATGCAGAACGTGCAAGGTCCGTCCGTTCCTGGTCAGGATAAATTGGGGGCTGAAATGGCAAAATGTTCTTCATGACCACATTCTCACGTGAGGTTCCGTTACCAGAGAGCAGTTCGAAGGATATTTGTTGTCATACGTTGCTTCTTCTTCCGAGTCATCCCGGCGCACGCCTCCGGTTTCTTCGTTCTTGTCGGGGACACTCGGACGCGCCCCTGAATCGGAACAAGAGAGAAGACTAGACTAAAAACTGAAGTGACAGCAACAGGGCAAATATGGCCCGTGTCGCCTTCTCGGAATCTCACAATTATTATTCGGAACTATTTGCCTAAACTTCACCGTAAAAAGAGTCCAACGGTATGCCGCATGCGGTCACAGTGGAACACTCCGGGACCCCTTCCGCGCCCCTAGGCCAGCCGCGCTATCCGCCGCACAACCAGCTCGTTCCAAATCGCAATTGTTCACGCACTTTCGAATCGATCGCCATGACTTTTTGGCTTTGTTCACAATCTCCACTGTCTTCCTAACCCTCAATTTAATTCAATCTGAAATACCCATTAGAAGCAGTCAAGCGTCATTATGCAAACGCCACGATAGCGCATGACGCCTCGCGCAAAACAATCGTCCCGCTCTGACATCATGAATCTCGCGAAGCATCCACGATGCGGCAAAGCGTAGGTGCAGGCGGAAAGAAGCGAGAACCATGATATACAATAATCGAGCGTCGCGGTTGCGATTGTCTGGCGTTCGTTGTGTTGCTGTGGTATCGATAACTCAGATCGCTGGGTTTTCTGATGCCACTGGCTCTCTTCGTGCCCTCTTCCTGTAAATGTAGCCGAGTGTGGCACCAAGCGCCAAATATCCAACCAGTTGATACAACAGCCAAAACGTCTGATCGGGAACATTCACAGTACCGTAGATCAACGGGTGTGAGATATTCCAGAGCGACATCAGAAACCAGAATACGAATGCATACTTCAGTCCATGAAGTATCCCGCTTATTTTCGTCTGCAGAGGAAGCATTTCGTAAACGAAAGTAAAGAGTAAGCCAAAAAACCAGCCGATCAACAGTTTAGTCCAGATAAAATAGAAAGCATTAACTTGCTCGGGTTCAAATTTACCTGGTGGTGCAAATTGAGGTCCATAAATAATCCTCGATAGAATTGCGCCTCCGATGAAAAGAAAAACTCCCATTATTAGACCCGAGACTGTTCCCGCAGCTAGAATCTTTTTGAGTTTCATATGTTCGCCTCCTGTGATTATGAAAATACGGTATAAAAATAAAACTCAGTCAAGGTTAATCTCCACTCTAACGGTATCTGATGAAACGACGAATTTTGCCTTGTCATAACTCGGAAGACCGAAGAGGCCTTTTGCATTATTTGAAAATCCGTATTCTTCTGTCGGCATACCAAGGAAGTTGGTATCTATTCTATCATCACCGTCTTCATCGTGAAATAGTTTGATTGCATATTCTCCATAGGGAATATTCGAAAAAACACATCGGGCCTTTTTGCCAAATATTTTAATGACAGAGCCACCGTACTTCTCTTTTGTCTTTCCGCTAAAGCTCTGAGCAGAATTAAACAGACCCACCTTGACATCGCCTTTATCGTTATCTAGCCCTACTACTGTTAGGATAACAGTTCCCGAGTTTTTCACGCTGTCCTGAGCGTACAGTGCAGGAAGAATCAGGGGATGTAAGTAAAAGATGGCGAGTAGAAATAATTTTGTTATCATATTACACCTCTTTCGGATCTCTGAATCTTAAGCAATACGATGACGCCTGACGTGTTCGCGCAAAAAAAGTCGTCCCGCTTCGACACCATAAATGTGCGAAGCTCGATGAATATGCATCTTTGCTTGTGCATCAACTACTCCAACATCGCATCTCGTTTTTTGTAGCATTATGGTGCAGAAGGCGAACAGAAGATTCGTTGTGCCTCCTTGTATCTGCTTCTGGTCAACTCTGGTAGCCTCCGCCCTTCCTTTGCGAAGGCGGGAGGCATCCCTCTCCGCCTCCGCATGATTCGACTTCCTGCTTCTTTCATCTCTCTTCTAATTCCCTGCCTCTGTTCTCTCCCTATTGCTTCGGCGCCTCCGGTGACGGCGGGGTCGGCTTCGCTGCAGCCTTTCCTCTTCCTCTCTTGACCGCCTTGAACTGTTCAATCATTGCCTTGTCTTTTGAGAACGCACCGTTCACAAATTTTCTCAGCTTGAACATCTCTGCCTTCATCGCTGCCAGGGCTTCGTCCCTCGCCTCGGTCGCCGTGTTCCGGATCTTCTTGGCGTTCTCCTGCACCGTATCTGCAGCCACCAGCTTCCCATAAATCGTCGATATCTCATCGATATCTTCCTGTGAAAAACCGTTGGCGATCAGGTCTGATGCGTGCTCTGCCGCGACTCCCGTCAGGTACTCCAGCGTCGTCTCCATCTTGCCTACTGACCGCGGCTTATTTACCCCGACACGGAACTCCTTCAGTGTTGGACTTCCCTTGCCGTACGCCGAGGACGCCGCGTCCTGCAGCCTTGTTATTATCTCCGCCGCGGCCGCCATCATGTTGTTCTGATCTTTCGTCCTCTGCGCCAATGTGTCCTGTGCACGATTTTGAGCCGAGGTCTTGGCCGACAGGTCCGCTTGAAGGGTGTCGAACTTCGCCACGCGGTTCGGACCATAACCCTTCGCTGCAAGAGCACCTTTGTTTGTCTCCATCGATGCGCGGGTTACTTTTACGTCCTGTACCACTTCATCCACTTTTACCGGCATATGAGCCCCCTTTGTTTGTGATCTATGTCTGTCTCTGATTCGTTCCCACTACGGGGAACCTTTCAATCATATTGAGTCTTCGACGACCCTAACAAATGTCAATGCCTTTGTGACACGTGAACAAGCCACGATGAGTGCCGGGTATACCGTTCCGCGTCGCTGGTGCTTTGAATGCTGGCTCTTCTTAATCGATAGAGCTAATTATAGGAGGGTGCTCTTGAATCCCTGTTCTCTTCCCGCAATAGACCCGACGTAGGGTCTTAAGATATTTGAATTTGATTATTGTACGGAATAAATCAAATAGACTCTGCAGTAAACCTCTTCGAATAGAGATAATGCCGCGTTTTCATGTTGAAATAGCCTTTTCAGCAGGTGGAATTTTTCGAAAAAAATGCTCCCGACGCCTCGCAGCAGCAGGAAACCCTTTCGAAAAGCGTGCATACGATTTGGAAACTCCGCGGACTGTTTCGCCGTTTCCTCCGACCATTTGGAAATCACCTTCAAGTGTTTCGCTGCAGGGTACAAGTCAACGGAAACTCTCTCCGACCACTTTGAAACTCTCTACAAGCATTTCGCCACAGGGTACCTGTCAACGGATACTCCCTCCCACCGTCTTGAAACTCTCTTCAGAAGTTTCGCTACATCGTCCGTCCAGAGTCTGCTCAGGGAAGTATGTTAAAGATACCATAGCCGAGCATATGCTTGACAGATCGACTGAAAGTGAGCAGCCTTAACACTGATCACGCGGCGGGAAGAACCGGGTGAGATGGCCCGGAAGTCTGTCCGAATCAGCGACCCGCTGATAACTTCCCCGCGACTGCGCGGCTGCACGAAGAGATACCTCAGTTCCGTGGCGTCGTGTGAAAATCGAACAAAGGAATATCTACACATACCGATATGCTCCACCGGTAATAAGGCACATCCCTGTAATTGTTTGATGATGACGCAACTGAAAAAAGATTTGGCCCTGTTTGAATACCTGCATTCAATGAGACAGGCATGTATGGGACTCCAATAGATAAGAACGCTCCAAGAGAGACGATGTCTTTCAATTGCACGGTCGAAATCTGTGAAATACTGTCTCCACCGGTCCTGAAGGCTGCGATTGCCCCCACATCAATAAATGAAACAAACAGGCTCGTGGACCATGGAACGTCAGATGTATTCCATATGAGAAACTGGTGCCCCCAACTGACTGTCACACCCAACGGCGCGGTCATTCCGTAACTGAACCCGGCTGAATTCTTCAGCCTGCTGATCCATTCCTGGCCGCCATACGCTCCGATGTAGGCATTTAGTGCAAGATCAAATTTGCTCTCTCTTTTGATCTGCGAAGATCCAGCAGGCAAAGCCATCGCCTCGATTGCATTCTTCACTTCGTCTGAGTTTTTCGCCGATACAACGTTTGCCGCAAAAGATGCGTACCTGGCGAGTTTTCTGACTGAGATACTGTCAGTGCCTGCTTCCCTGAGAATTTCTATGGCATCCAGCACGACAGCGTTGTAGTTTCGCAAGGAGATGTCCTGGACCATAGTGAACGCGTACGATGACAGGTACATCACCTTATTCACACCGGTGACGACAGACAAATCCTCGTGCAATGGGCTCATAGTCGCATACACCCGGATTAGCTTATTTGCGGAGTTCATGACAGAGAGATAGTATTGGGCGAGATCGACCTGCGGTCCGGACTTTTTCTGCGCCAGGTTGTCAACAGCATCGACGAGCGATTGAGCAGCCTCCAGGGTGCCTTTTATGTAAAGCACTGCGGCTTCCGTGTTTTTCGGAATGAACACCGTCTCAATATTCACCCCCTTTATCCTGATGTCATCACCATGAATCTTCTGCCAGACCAGGCCGAAGTAAATATTCCTGGTGAGCGTGTCCTTGAGGGCCGCTCTCAAAGAATCGACTCGAACGTATCCACTGTTTGCTGCCGACCGAACGCTGGTGCTCAGGATGGCCATCAACTTGAAAACATTACTCAAGTCCGCGTTGGGCGCTCCACCTATCAACGAGCTCGAAGCTATCGAGTCGATCGCATCCGGGACTAACCTGCCATGATCCATGTCGTCAACCCATTCCGCGCAGCTTAATAAGATCCGTCCCTCATCGGTCTTGACGAATTCCGCAATCTTCTTGGTCTCACCTGTATAACCAGACTCGGTAAGGTATTTCAAGTTGACGATGCTCCTTGGAAGGACTTTCAGGTCTTTGTTGAAAGCCTCGCGAAGAGTATTCAGGAAATTGCCGTAGTTCCAATATTCAATACTGCCGAGGAGTAGCGTAGTCGAAGGAAAAAGTATTGACAGCTCCTCGTGTTTTCCCAGGGAATCCCTGAGCGCTCTGAAAAATGAAGTTTCAATTTCCTCTTCACCGCGGGCAACAAGGAACTTGGCAAGGCCGTCGGCAATGTTGGTCACATCGAGACCGCCTAAGGCACCCGCAGCAGTAACAAGTCGTGAGGTCGGACTGTACTCGCCCGCGGCTGTGCCGCTTACGCTGGTCAGCGTATTCCCCAGAAACGGATTGTCCAGCTGAACAATAGTGAGAATCTCGTCTGTGCTCAGTTTCTTTGCCCTGTCTTCCTGACTGAGATACATCTCCAAATATCCCGCCACTATTTTCTTCGAGGTCGAATCGCTCGCGAACCTGCCCCCGATTACGTATCGAGTCAATTCACGTGCATCCTGGAGCGCGCACTGTGAATGGCCGACGTGGGTCAGACTCAGAACAAATATGGACTGGATGACGAAAAACATGCATGTTTTCATCACTTCAACCTTTCATCGCTTGGATTGAATCGACTAGCCTCGTTGGGTTAACTGTCCCGTAGCCATATTCATGGTCGAAGCCGCCAACGCCGTGGGGATCAGCAGTCGAGTGAAGGCGGTTTATCAACTCGAGGGTGGAAATTCCGCTGTTCAGCGACCTGCAGAGAACAAGCAGCCCGCTGACGAATGCCGCGGCCATGCTCGTATCCGAAATGAATCTTATGTTCACAGGAGACGGGAATGTCGAGAGGATATCGACTCCGGGAGCCATGACGTCGAGGTTCTCACTCATATTGGAGCGTTCGAACCGGAGCCCCATCTGGTCCACCGCTCCCACGGAAATGCATTCCTTATAGCTGGCCGGATAGACCTCCACGTCTCTGCCGATTCTTCCCTGGTTGCCTGCCGCAGCTACGAAAAGGCAGCGGCCGCTTCCCTCCATGATTGCCGTGTGCAGCGGTTCAACACTGCTGTCGAGGGAGAAGAGACTCATTGAAATTACCCCTGCACCTTCCGACAATGCCCACTGTATGGCCTCCCTGAGGACGTTCAGGTCAAGCGTGTCTCCTCCCTGCATGACTTTACCAACGAGGAGGGAACACTCAGGAGCCACGCCGAAAATCTGGGGACCACGGGCGCCGATAATCCCGGCGCAATGCGTGCCGTGTCCGTTTGCGTCGGATATATCGTTTTCCGGTCCTACGAAATTCTTCCCGCCAACCACGGCAGCCTTGAGTGGTGCCAATCTGGTGTCTACCCCGGTATCGAGAACTGCCACCTTCACGCCGGCACCCCTGGTGTGTCCCCAGAGTCTGCGTATCGCATAAGAATCGAGAAACCATTGCGGATCAGGCGCGGCACCGCCGGCCCAATAGTAATTGCCATCGATGCCCTTCAGCCACAGATCATTCCCTTCATAAGAATCGCCCGAGAGGACATCCGTATATTCGATCTGGTCGCCCGGATTTATATAAGTGACCTTCGGTGCATTGACGCTGGGACTCCCTGCACGCACGTTGAGATATGCATTTGCCTTTGCCTTCATTGCTTCCTCCTCCGGACTTTCAATTATCCTTTCCGTTTCAGCACCGCAATTTCTTCAGTCACCGCAGGAGTCTCCTCCGCCGGCTTCGGCCCGGTTCCTCTCAGCTGTACCAGCTTGCTCAGCAAATCGAACCAGAACGGCGCACCAAGGGAGATAGCAAGTGCCGTGACAAGCCAGCCCAACACGTTCAGCAGCCATTGTCTCTGATCCATGTGGTTGGCGGCGGCGTTGCCGCTCCATCCGAGCCCAAGCATCTTGTTGGATTGCCTGATATCGGTTTTGTACAGATTGGCCGCGTAGTTCACCAGCGAGTCGATTGAAGTTGTGGAGTCGGGCTTCACAGCTGCCGAATCACTTCGGAAGGATTGCGGGTGGCTTTGGAGATAGCTCGACGCCATCTGTGCGAGATCTTCACGGGCGCTCTTATCCTTCATAAGATTACCTGCGATTGTAAATGTGCTCGCATTGAAAGCGGCAGCGACACCAAGGCCAATGAGCAAGGCGATCCACTTCGCCTGACGCGTGTACCACCCTGACGTCCGCTCCATCATGCGGTTGAACCACTGTTCGAGAAGTGCTCTGAATTTTTCCATATCGTTGTTGGCGTCCTGCAGAAAGGACTGGAGAAGGCGTACTGTGTCGCTGTTCGATCCGGGATCGAGAGCCCTCAACCCTGCAGTTATCGATTCCGGTGAGAGCAGGCCCGCACCGTCGCTTACCGTTCTAAGGCTGTCCACCACAATCTTCGAGAAATCCTGGGCTGCAATGTATGACGGTGCCCGGTTGAACCAGCTTCCCGCATTCATGTATCTGATGAGCGGGTGGGCAAAGAACTGATCCAATAGCCTGTTGGAAAGATCTGACCTGATCGACGCGTCATCGGTCAGCATCCGCCTGATGGCAAGCTCAAGTTTCTTCGCGCGAAGAGCGAGGATGGATGAAATGATCTCATTGATGGTCGTAGCGAGGAGACTGTACAGGCAGTACACGAATACCAGCCCGACAGCCACATCCAGGATAGTAGATCCAAACATAGTCAGCCTCCTTTGGTTTTCGTTATCTATTCTTGGCCGGTCTGAATGTTCATACCGGACATATCTGCCATGACAGGATTTCTCAAATCGTGTTCTCGCGGCGAGTTATACATCGAATTTCCGTAACATGGATCTGTCTTCGCACTGGGAGGACGTTGCAGGTTTTGACACGGCGGATTTGGATAGCCCCTTAATAGTTATCTCCGCAGGATTATCGCGAGCACGCGCAAGACCAGCCACTATCCATCGCCCTTATACGCCACAAGTCTGGACAAAATCGAGCCGCTCATGACAAAAACGTCAGGTACGATTATCGGCCCGCCGCCGCGCCAACTCACATTCCAATCCTCCTAACTCCGCTTAGCCGCAGAGTAAATTGGCAAGAGCCTATTAATCTGGAGCGCTTATCTCTCCTGCAAACCGTCCCCAATCATGGGATAAGTGACTCCTCTCACGTGTCGCCAAATATATGTGGCCGCTTTAGCATTGTCAAGAATACCCGTATTTGGTAGTGGGCTATTTTGAATCGAAACATCGGCACACAGATAACACGGGAAAAAACAAGATAACCACGGATAAAATTATTATTGATCGATGTATCAGTGAGAATCCGTGCCTTTTTCAGTGTGCTCTGTGTGCAAAAATCCTAAAGTAACCCACCACCCCGTATTTCCACCTTGCATCTTTGGTTGAAATCGAGTAGAATGACGCGATTTCAATAAGTACAGGTAGGTAGTAGCAGCAGTCAGGGACGCCGCAATTACCCGCAGAAGAATTAATCCCGTTAGTCTTTCCTGCATGAAAGGAGTATGCACTTGGATGATAGAGATGTAACGTTCGCGAGTCTTTCCGTCAAGACGATCATAGTTCACACTGCTACATATTTCGTGATGGGGCTTCTTGCGCTCCAGTTCCTGGATTATGCGCACCACTTTGCGCAGCCCGGGCTGCAGACCTACATGCGTCCGTTGAACGATCCACTTGTTGCGGCGGGTCCGCTGTTCCAACCGATCAGAGGATTCCTTTTCGCTCTTGCTCTCTATCCTCTGAGAAACGTTCTCTTTCACAAAAGAAATGGCTGGGCAATCCTGTGGCTTCTGCTCGTTGCACTTGGGATACTGTCGACCTTTGGACCGTCTCCAGGTTCAGTCGAAGGGATGATTTACACTCAGACGCCGCTCAAGATCCAGATATTCGGCTTGCCCGAAGCGCTCCTCCAATCGCTCTTCCTTGCCGTCATTCTCTGTTATTGGATAAATAATCCTGGGAACAAACGGATTGCCTGGGCAATGTCGATATTATTCGCCGTTGCAATTGCGGCTTCAGTAATGGGAATACTGTTGCGTCCGGCTTAGCGCGATTCAACTGCCGAACCTTATCTGCCAGGGTCGGTAGTAATCTTCGCGGCAATTGTCTCTTATAGATGTCGACAGTCAGATAGCTTTCTTACTGCGCGACTGCCGTCTTTTCTTTCCTTGAGATGTAGGAATTATATAAGACCATCAGAGTAGTCGCCACGACACCAATCCCCGCCAGCACCAGCCAAATTGCTGTCGGCTGTCCGAGCACATGCACCGTCTCACCCGTCCGCTCAAGAAGACCCTTCGTCTGAGTAGAGTAGAGCCATGCTCCGAAAGTGCCCCCGATGAACCAGGCAATTGCAATAGGAAGAAACGCGTATCCCTGGAAGAGCGCTTCCTGGCCTTTCGGCGCGTGGTCGGCAATGTATTCGTAATACCTCGGCGCCTGAGTCATCTCACCGATAGACCATACGACAAGCGCCGCGACTATCATCCATATGGTTGGATGAATGGCTATCAGGAGCCAGGTCAGAATCGAAATACCGAACCCGACTACGATGGCAGTGACAGGCGGCAGCTTCCTGGTTGCTCTGTTTACGATCACCTGGAGAATAATTATCGACCATGCGTCCACGGACTCGATCAGTTCAAAGGGCGCACCTTTCGAGATGAAGTCAGTAACATACAGAGGTATTATGACGAACGTCTGCCAGAACATGATCCAATAGAGCGAGAAGATCAGGAGGAACACCATGAACCTTCCGTTCGTCAGGACCCTTGCCATGTCGGCAAGTTTCCTGCTGAGAGATGGTTGCTCTATCGAGAGCGCTGCCTCCGGAGTCTTATAGAATATCAGCGTTCCGAGGAACATCAGGCCGCAAGTTGTAGCCGATACCATATACACAGACTCGATTCCGATGCGCTGCCTGAAAAAGTAAGCGATCAGAGGACCGACGGCGCCTCCCACATTGACCAGCATATAATAGATCGCATAACCGAGCGATTTCGTCTCCGGTGTCGTCGCCAAGGCGATAGTCCCGAGGACAGAAGGTTTGATGAAGGACTCGCCAATCGCTGTGAAGATCAATAGTATCGCGAGGAGCCAGAAGAGAGGAAGAACGTGCGATACACCTGAAAGGAGCGGCGTTCCCACTGAACCGATGAGAAAATAGCCAACCATCATTACAAAGAAAGCAAATGAAAACGCTTTCCGAAAACCGTACTTGTCCGCGAAAGTCCCGGCAAAAATCGGAAGCAGATAAACGAAGCCACCGAATATCGACGACAGCGTTCCCGCGTCGATCTCGCTGAACTTCAGATGATTCCTCAGAAAGATTATCATCACGACCTGCTGAGCGTAGTATGCGAGCCGCTCGAAAAGCTCGAGTGAATTGGCGATCCAGAAGGAACGATGAAAGTCTTTGAACAACCTCCGGATTCTGGACTGTTCGTTCATTTTTCTGCCCTCGTTTGAGTTCGTGTTGGAGTGATGGATGCGTTACATCGGGGTCTGCCGGCCTTCTCAGCGTTCGGACGTGAAGCAAGATTCCTTTTCAACAATCCCTCAGGTTTTGAGTTCCAATATAACGAAAATCCCGCCGCTCCTCCAGCACGTATGAGGCAACAGGCACGCAACATTACAGACAGTGGCCGAAACAGCCGACAAACGCCTAAACGGCAGGATTTTATCTTTGTATTAAAACTCTACGACCTGTTAAATTGTTGAAAACGAACGAAAGGAAATTTCCCAGATAGATGCCGTACATTCCCTTCCATTTTTTCAAAATACTTTTCATCGCGCTTACTATCTGTGCACAGCTAGTTCTATACTCGATCGCGTTCCGGTTTCTCGCCGGAACCGGCGCGAAGAAGCCACTGCCACGGATATATCTTGCTATCATATTCATTCTGATAAATACTCCCCTCCTCTTTTTGCACTCTGATCCACGGGCGTTCCAGCAGGGTTTTCTGAGAACGTATATTATGATGCCTTTTTATGCGTACGAGACGTTTAGCGTCGCTGTAGCTCTTGCAGCATTCATCTTCTTCACGGCGAGGCTTCCATTCCGCCTCGCGAAGAAAATCTGGAACACACGAGTTCACAAGGACACTCGACCGCAATTGTCTGAATCCAGGCGAGCTTTTCTAAAGAAAAGTGCGCTTGGACTCGGTGCCTACACTTTCGTCGGATCGCTACACAGCATCTACACTCGCGACGACTACCGAATCGACCGAGTCTCTCTCTCGATTAAGGATCTTCCGCCCCAGCTCGAAGACCTGACGATTTCTATGATAAGCGACGTTCACTCCGGTATGTACATGCCCGAGGACGATATGCTGAAGTACACTGAAGCTGTCAACAACCTCAAAGCAGACATGATTTTCATACCGGGAGACTTCGTCACGAGTCAGAACAGCGAGATACTCCCACTCGTCAAGGCATTCTCCGGTCTGAAGTCGAAATACGGCACCTACACTTGCCTGGGAAATCACGATTTCTTTGCCAATCCTGACTACATCACGGAGAAACTGCGCGAGATCGGGATGAAAGTTCTGCGCAACCAGACGGAGGAACTCAAGATCAACGGTTCAAAGCTCATGCTCTCCGGCGTTGATGATGGAAGACATGCCAACTTTGCGAAAGTTGTCCACGAAGCCACTTCCCTGAACGTACCCAGAATTCTACTCTGCCATAAACCTTATTATTTCGAGAACGCAGTAGCGGGACAGTATGACCTTATGTTTAGCGGACACACCCATGGAGGACAGATCGTTCTTCTGGATCTGTTGGGCATGAAAGTGACGCCCGCAGCGCTTGTCTCACCGTACATATCCGGCAGGTATAAACTGGGCGAGTCCCGGATGTACGTTAGCCGGGGAATCGGCACGGTCGGACTCCCCATCCGGGTCAATTGTCCCCCAGAGATAACGCTTTTTACTCTTAAGAAAAGGACCTGAAGGGAATCAGCATTATCAAGTAGATGCGACTTATTGCCAGGCTGTTTGCATTCATATCATCGCTATTCATACTCCTGTATGGTGTGCTCCCGGGACTGTTCAAACCTGCCGGGAATTTTGTCACGACCTTCGTTGCAGGAAGGAATTTCCTCAACGGTGCACACTCGGTTGATTTCTATAAGTTTCCTCATTTTTGTCGGCTTGTCGATCTTGGTGGATTCTCCGACAAGATTTATTCTTTCGTATCGACAACGCCTTCTTCGATCCTGGTTGCAGCAGCACTAGCCATCCCGCCTGCTCCCCTGGCGCGTTTCCTCCTGACCGCTGTAAACATCGTAGCCATAATCATGCTCGCACACGTGACGGCAAAGGTTGCAAAGGCTCCAATCAGGACAACCTACCTCGTTTTTCTTGGTTCGTCATATGCGCTCGCCACGAATTTCCAGTTAGGCGAAGTCTTCATAATCCCGACGCTACTCTTTGTACTTGCGCTGTACTCCTTTTCCATGAATCACGAGGCGATGTCCGGCGCATTCCTCGGGCTTGCTTTCCCATTTAGTCTATTTGTCGCGATTCCTGCGACGCTTTTCCTCCTCACTGCAAGATGGCGGAATTTCGCCTACTTCGTCGCATCAACCCTTGCGGTCCTTCTATTGACATATATCGTCGTGGGTCAGTCGACGCTGGGCTACTATTTCCAGCGGATCCTCCCCGCATACATCGACGGCAGGGTTCTCAATCCTTTTTCGGATTCATACCAGACAGCGTGGTCATTCTTCAGAAAACTGTTCGTTTACAACGAGACTCTCAACACTCACCCCGCGCTCGAGTCTGCTACTGCGTATCTTGTTGCGAGCTCAATCTTCAAAGCGTCCGTTATAGTTCCGCCGGCGTATTTCTTTCACAAAGGGATAAGTCTCAAAGACTCGCGGCATATGTTGATGGCGGCCACCTTTCCGATAATCTTCTTGTCGCCGACCGCTTCTTCCCCTCAGTTGATCATCCTCGCTCCGGCAATTGTAGCAATGATCCAATCGGCTTTCGAGGTCGGACAAAGGAAAACGGCGGCAGGTTTTGCGGTACTCTACGCCCTCGCTTGCCTCCCAATTTCTTCCCTTGCGAACGAGTATCTGAAAATTTCAAACCTCTTCGTGGACTATGAGAGATTTATACTCCTCCTGATGATCTACGCCCTCTACCTGGTTTTCCAGAGACGAATTGTGCCTCCCCAACTCCGTACGCTGCGTCTCGCCCTCACGGTAATCATCGTAGCTGCCGTAAGCGTGACTTTCTATGTCGGTGATCGGTTCGTTCAGCATCCCATGTCGGCTCCATTGAGGCCTGCACTTACGGGCAGCGCACTGAAGGACATAGCTTTCAGTCCGGGAATGAGATCGGGCCGATTGAGTTACATAGGTTATGATTCTTCGGCAGCATTCCTCACTCCGCACGGTATAACCCTGAAAGATTTCTCCGGAAACTATTACAGGTACAGCTCAGACCAGGCGGGGAGAAACTATTCCGTGGAGACTGTAAAAGACGGCGTCGAGATTGCGTATTTCAAGACTCGTGGTGCAAAAGCCGAATTCGTCGGACACGATGTCTCAGTGAGCAGTGACGGGGATTACGGAGCATTCATGAGAAACGCGACGATATATCTGCTCGACCTCGATCCGCGGTACATATCGCCTGTCGATACTCTATCGCTGCTCCCGTACAGGATCAGGGAATGCTCCTTCAACGCCCAAAAGAACAACGAGATTGTTTTTCTCATTGACTCTCTGAACTCTTCCTGCGCAATCGGGACTTACAATCTGTTCGATCACGAAATAACCACCCAAGCAGCTCCGTTTCATGTCTCTCTTCTTTGCGCTGACGGCGATGTTTTCTACGCTACGCAAGAGGTGGCGGATACAACAAATCTGTGGGAGTTGCGCCCGGAAACTCACCCAACTAAACTCCTCGCAATCAACGGAAACATCTACGACATATCCGTCCTGAACCGCGCGCTCTTTCTATCGTCAGATTTCAGACGCGGACTGGAGTATCCGACTGTCTATGAATATGTGAATGAAGCCGGGCATAGCCCAGGCAAATAGATATCGCCGCTACCGTTCTGGCAGTATTCGCGGTCTGCCGAATCCTTGATTTTCTACGCACCTGCTGGTATATTTTTCCCAATGTCGAACGATTCAACGGCTTCTATTTCCAATTTGATCACAAGCGCCACGGAGGCGAAAGAAAAATCGGAAGCACAGTTCTCGCACTTCAGGGTCGGGGCAGCAATTGAAACTACCGACGGCAAGATTTATTCCGCCTTCAACATCGAGTCGAGCAGCTACGGACTTTCGATGTGTGCGGAGCGAATTGCACTGTGGACTGCCATTAATGCCGGCGAATCGAAGTTCAAACGCATCGCGATCGTCTCTGACTCGAAAGATTTCTGCACGCCATGCGGCGCTTGCCGTCAGGTCATGTACGATCTGGCGGGAGACATCGAGATTTATCTCACAAATAGACGGGGCGAAATGAGGAACTACAGGTTGTCAGCTCTTCTCCCCGAAGCATTCACGTCAAAGACTTTACTGAATGGAAGAGATTAGTTTACACTACGCGCCTCGCGAAACAGGATGGATTGAGGTCATCTGCGGTTGCATGTTCAGCGGGAAAACGGAGGAGCTGATCAGGCGCCTGCGTCGGGCCGAGATTGCCCGCCAAAATGCAGCCATCTTTAAACCGCGAATCGACAAAAGATACAGCGACGATCACATTGTGTCACACAGTGATGACAGGCTGAAATCGATCGTAGTAGACTCTGCCCTCGAGATCCCTGCTCTCTCGAGAAATGCCCAGGTGGTCGGCATCGATGAAGGGCAATTCTTCGGAATGGAGCTCGTCGATGTGTGTGAGACTCTGGCTTCTTCCGGAAAGAGAGTGATAGTTGCGGGACTCGACCAGGATTACAGAGGCAAACCTTTCGAACCGATTCCCCAGCTTCTTGCGGTCGCGGAGTACATCACCAAGACTCTCGCCATCTGTGTCGTCTGCGGCAACCCGGCAGACAGGACTCAGCGCAAGACTCCGCAGGGAGAGCGAGTTCTTGTCGGTACCAGGGACATCTACGAAGCACGCTGCCGAAAGTGCTTCGTACCGCCATCAGATTGAGATGGTCTATCCGCCTCGTCCCTCGCTAACAGCCAACCTTATCTGTCTTTAGCACAGGAGTCAAATATGAAGAAGGGTTTTTCCGTAGTTGTTTCGATTGTCCTGATTACAGGCGTTGCATTTCTTTTCGAGTCATGCGGAAAAGGACAACCGAGTGCACCACCCGACAGTGAGGTCGGACTGGTTTTCGACGTGGGAGGACGCGGCGACAAATCATTTAACGATGCGGCGTATCTAGGGTTGCAGATGGCCAAGGACAGCCTCGGAATTAAGTACCAATACATCGAACCGAGCGGCGGTTCGGATCGCGAATCCGCGCTCCGGCAGTTGGCAAACCAGAAGAGCATCGGACTCATCTTCGGCGTGGGTTTTATATTCACCGACGACATCACGAACGTAGCGAAGGATTTCCCGGACAAGAAGTTTGCATGCATCGACTATTCATATGATTCGACCAAAGCGCTTCCGAAAAACCTCATCGCGATAGAGTTCCGAGAGAATGAAGGCTCGTTCCTGGTCGGGGCGATTGCCGGACTGATGACGAAGACTGACAAGGTCGGCTTCATCGGTGGTATGGAGTCCCCGCTCATCAGAAAATTCCAGGCGGGCTATGAAGCTGGCGTAAAATATGTGAACCCAAAATGTAAGGTCCTGGTAGCTTACGCCGGGGTAACAGGTGAAGCATTTAAGAATCCCGCGAAAGGAAAAGAGCTTGCACTCAGCCAATATTCTCAGGGTGCCGACATCATCTATCACGCATCCGGCGTGACAGGTCTCGGCGTCTTTGAGGCAGCACGAGAAATGAAGAAATTGGCCATTGGCGTGGACATGGATCAATGGAACGAGGCGCCGGGGTACGTTCTCACGAGTATGGTAAAGAAAGGCAACGTAGCGGTCTACGACATTATAAAAGAATGGAAGGCCGGAAAATTCAAAGGCGGTACTGCCGAGATATTCGGGCTCAGAGACAATGGAGTAGATTTCGTATACGATAAGAACAACAAGTCGTTGATTCCTGAGGCGGTATACAAACGAGTTGAAGGACTGCGACAGGATATTATCGCAGGAAGAATTAAGGTACCGACGCAGTAACGCCGCTCTGCAATGCCCTACGCCGTCGAACTCCTCAACATCACGAAGCGATTTGCCCGCACAGTAGCAAACGATAGCGTTTCATTAAGGGTGCGATCTGGCTCGATTCACGCTTTGGTGGGCGAGAACGGCGCCGGCAAAACCACCCTGATGGAAACCCTGTACGGCCTTTACCAGCCCGATGTCGGTGAGATCAGAATTCACGAGAAACAGGTCTCCATCAAGTCCCCACACGATTCTATATCCCTTGGGATCGGGATGGTCCATCAACACTTCATGCTGGTTCCCCCGCTGACCGTGCTTGAGAACATCGTCCTCGGCGCGGAAGAGACAAAGAATGCTTTCCTGCAACTCGGCAAGGCGAATGCTGAAATCTCCGAGCTGGCAAGCAGATTCTCCCTGACGGTCCCGCTCAATGAGAAGGTCGAGAACATCGGCGTCGGAATGCAGCAGAGGGTCGAAATACTCAAGGCTATCTACAGGCAGGCGGACATTCTTGTTCTCGACGAGCCTACAGCAGTCCTTACGCCTCAAGAGTCTGTTCAGCTCTTCAGGATACTGTCGGAACTCAGACAAGAAGGCAAAACGATTGTCCTTATCACTCACAAGTTGAGTGAGGTCATGGCGATCAGTGATTACGTCTCTGTCATGCGAAGAGGAAAAATAGTCGGAGAAGTCGAGACAGCGAAGACAAACGTCCAGGAGCTGGCACAGCTAATGGTGGGAAGACCTGTGCTGCTACGTGTTGAAAAGGCCGAGAAGAAGCCCGGCAATCCAGTATTGATCGTCAATGACGTTTCGCATGTTGACAGGCGCGGGATCAGAGTACTCAAGAATGTGTCACTGGAAATTGCTTCCGGGGAAATCCTCGGAATAGCCGGCGTCGAGGAAAACGGCCAGTCGCAACTCATTGAATGTATCGCCGGACTGATCAAGCCGACTTCTGGGTCGATCACAATTGACGGCATACGGATCGACGGTCTTACTGCGCGCGAAGTATTCGCACGCGGATTGGCTCATGTCCCTGAGGACAGGATCAAGCGCGGGCTCGTGATTGACATGAATATCAAAGAGAATCTAATTCTCGGAATGCATGCACAGCCACGGTTCAGCTCCCGCCTCTCGATGAACAGAAAGGCGATCAGCGACAATGCCCGCCTTCTCATCACAAAATATGACATTCGCCCGATCGATCCGGATGTTCATGTAGGCGGTCTGTCTGGTGGTAACCAACAGAAAGTAATAATAGCCAGGGAGCTGTCCAGAAACGCGGAAGTAATAATCGCAAGCCAGCCGACTCGCGGCGTCGATATCGGAGGCATCGAGTTCATCCACCGAACCCTTGTCGAAGCACGAGACTCGGGGAAAGCGATACTTCTCGTGTCTGCTGACCTGAACGAGATACTCAGCCTTTCAGATAGGGTAGCCGTAATGTACGGCGGACAAGTCGTCAAGGTTTTTCCGGACAACAAAGTTGAAGAGAGCGAACTCGGGCTCTACATGACCGGATCGAAAGGAAACTCCGACCAGAAGGCGTCAATCGGCTGATATTATGGCAAACAAACGACACTGGCTTGAGCATCCGGCAACACAGAATTTCCTGATCCCCATTCTTGCTGTCGTACTTTCTTTCGCGGTAGGAGCTATTTTCATACTGATTGTTGGAAAGAACCCGCTTGAAGTCTATTCAGTGCTCTTCTCTCAGACTCTCGGCACCTCTTACGGAATCGGACAGCTCCTGTTCAAGACCACGCCACTCATCTTCGCCGGTCTTTCGGTCGCACTCTGCTTCAGAGCCGGACTCTTCAACATCGGCGCGGAGGGTCAGCTTCAAATAGGCGCTTTCGTTACTGCGTTGGTTGGGATGTATACGCTCGGTGTCCCCGCCTTCCTGGAGATTCCCCTCCTCATTTTGGCGGGAATGGTCGGCGGTGGGATATGGGGATTCATCCCGGGTTACCTCAAAGCAAAGACAGGAGCCCATGAGGTCATCAACACGATCATGCTCAACTTCATCGGCGCGGCACTGGTAAGCTATTTCGTCACGAATGTCTATAACGTCCCTGCAACTGTACACACTCCCGCAATCGCACCGACCGGAAGGATCCCACGGTTCGACGCAGTCTTCCCGGGTTTTGAAGGCTCCCCTGTCAACTTCTCAATCATCATCGCTCTGCTCGCCGCCCTCTTCGTCTGGTATTACATCGAGAGAACAAGATACGGTTACGAACTTCGCGTTGTCGGGTTGAATTCAAAAGCTGCCGAGTACGGTGGGATAAGCGTCTCAAAGAATATCATTCTAAGCATGACAATCGGCGGCGCGATCGCAGGACTCGTCGGCACAAATTTCGTAATGGGATACAAATATTATTTCGAAGAGGGATTCTCAATCGGCACCGGATTCATGGGGATCGCCGTCGCGCTTCTCGGGAACAATAATCCCGTCGGAGTCATTCTCGCCGCACTGCTCTTTGGCATGCTCGAATACGGTGGGCTGGTAATAAACACGATGGTGCCAAAGGAGCTTGTCAGCATATTGCAGGCAATCGTCATCATATTCGTGATCTCGTCCAACAAGATCTTCAGAAAAATACTTGTGAACTTTCTGAAGAA
>CAZRXH010000044.1:0-17788 GCA_964603995.1 uncultured Bacteroidota bacterium
ATTGAAATCCGAATGAAATTAGACAAGCGTGCCATAAAAGTCAAGAAAAACGACAAACAAGTAGTTTCGCGATTTTCTTTCTCAATCGAAAACGGCTCATGCCAATTTATCGGCGATCGTACCTACAGTTTCGATCGGATGAATGAGTAAACAAGTGTTCATGAAATGACGACATGCCTGAACCAGCTTGCTTGTCGAGGCATCGACAAAGTAATCGCGACGGTTAAGTAATCAGAAGGAGAATGAATCCATACCGCAATTGGCTTTTTGACAGAGATTTGAATAGATTCAAACTGAAGTTGAGGACCACATACAAAATACCAGTACGCATGCCATCAGCGAACCCAACCTGTGAGTTCCATATCTCGCGCAAATCGCGGGATAAGTTCAATTTTGACGACACGTTTTTCTCGATTACAGGCGACGTCGTGTTCTATAATTCACATGCCGCTCAGCTGTTCGCGTCAAAGATAAACGAGAAACGCAAATCCAGCCGTGCGACAAGTGGCAGTCCCAAACACAGGAATGTGGCACAGGTCTCAGGTAGTGACATAAACGCGATGGGACTTTTTCACGAGGTTCTTCACTTCGTGATTGACTCCTACGTCAGGGATAACAATCAAGATGCCTTCTCCAAACTTGAAGATTATCTCAAGAGTGACTTGGGAGAAAAGGAAGTGTCCAGAGCCGAGTTGGCATTCGTCCAACATTTCCCGCCGACCTCTGTTTACCGGAAGAAGGAAGAGGCCGCGGTCTTCGTCGCTGGCGCAGACAACGGTATCTCGCGGAGGCAGTTGGTTCTCGTCGAAATGTTACTCCTCTGGCTGGAGAATCGCAACCCCGCATTCTCGCCGATTAGTGATCTCATCGACGATTCTGTGCTGAAGGAGAGGACAACCTACGAGAAGATTATTGTCTCCTCAGACGCGTTCTTTGACACCCAACCGAAATATGGTCCGGCGAATTCCTCTCTGTTGAAAATGCTCCTCGGTCCAATTGAAGCTCACCCTGACTCCATCATGGAGCAGCTCTCCTTCATAGTGAAGAATTGGGAAAGCATTATCGGTAAATCGCCGTATCTCATGCGACTACTTGGGGCAATTGACTTCATCAAAGAGGAGGGAAAGTACTTCCTGATGCTTGCGCAGGCGCAGGCCGAAAAAGCAAGAATCCCTGTTGTTCGCCGGGCTGGGTTCGAAGGGTTCGGAGATAGGGAGGCTCAACCGGTCCTGACTTTCCGTGGGAGCGCTGATGAGCATGAAGCGGAAAATTTCACGCCTGATCTGAGTTGGATGCCCCGGCTCGTCCTTATTGCCAAGAACGCTTTAGTATGGCTCGATCAGTTGAGCAAGAAGTACCAGCGCGCTATTATGCGGCTAGATCAGATCCCGGACGAAGAACTTGAGATCCTTTCGAGGCGGGGCTTCACAGGCCTCTGGTTGATAGGCATTTGGGTCCGCAGCAAAGCGTCGCAGAAGATCAAGCATCTCAATGGAAACTCGGATGCCATCGCCTCGGCGTATTCCCTGGATTCATACGACGTTGCCCAAGACATCGGCGGAGAAAACGCTTACAGGGATCTTAGAGATCGCGCGTCCCGCTTCGGAATCCGCCTTGCCAGCGACATGGTCCCTAACCATATGGGAATCGATTCAAGCTGGGTCATCAACCATCCGGACTGGTTTCTGAAGTCTGATTATCCACCGTACCCCAATTATTCGTTTAATGGCCCGGACCTGAGCAGCAATGACAGGGTAGGGGTCTTCATTGAAGATGGATATTGGAGTAAGAGAGACGCCGCGGTTGTATTCAAGCGAACGGATAGGTGGACAGGGGACGCGAAATATATTTATCATGGGAACGACGGCACCCACATGCCGTGGAATGATACTGCGCAGCTGGATTTCACGAAACCCGAAGTGAGAGAAGCGGTCATACAGACAATTCTGCATGTGGCCCGGATGTTTCCGATCATCAGGTTCGATGCGGCAATGGTTCTGAGCAAGAAGCACTACCAGCGACTCTGGTTTCCGGAGCCGGGGACGGGGGGCGCAATCCCGTCCCGCTCGAATTACTCCATGACGAAGGAACAGTTTGATGCCGCGATGCCCGTGGAGTTCTGGAGAGAAGTTGTCGACAGGGTACAGAAGGAGGCGCCGGACACGCTACTGTTGGCAGAGGCATTCTGGCTCATGGAGGGCTACTTCGTGAGGACTCTGGGAATGCACCGCGTTTACAATAGTGCATTCATGAACATGCTGAAGAGAGAGGAGAATTCCAATTACCGTCAGGTTATTAAGAATATACTCGAGTATAATCCGCAGATACTCAAGCGGTTTGTCAACTTTGTCAATAATCCCGATGAGGATACTGCCATTGCCCAGTTCGGAAAGGATGACAAGTACTTCGGCGTCTGCCTGATGATGAGTACGATGCCTGGGCTTCCGATGTTCGGTCACGGCCAGATTGAGGGACTGACCGAGAAGTACGGAATGGAATTCAAGAGGGCATATCGCGACGAACGGCCGGATGAGGGATTGGTCGCACGCCACGAACGGGAGATATTTCCCCTCCTCAGGATGAGGCAGCTCTTCAGTGAGGTCGACAAGTTCCTTCTCTATGATTTTTTCGCAGGGGATGGCACCGTGAACGAGGATGTGTTTGTGTACAGCAACGCTTCCGGTAGCGAGAGGACTCTGGTTGTCTACAACAACCGTTATTCTCATGCGGCAGGATGGATAAAGACATCCGTGGCGTTCCGTGAGGCCAGTGGGGACTTGATCAGAAAAAGCCTCGCCGAAGGGTTATCGCTCTCGCCTGGAAGAAGTAGCTATTGCATCTTCAGAGATCTGGTCGCTGGTGTTGAGTACATCAGATCTTCGAGGTCGCTCCGACAAGAAGGTTTGTACGTCGAACTCGGAGCTTATAAGTATAACGTGTTTGTGGATTTCAGAGGAGTCCAGTCGTCAAAGGAAATGCCTTATGATGAACTCTGCCGGGAGTTGAACGGAAGAGGTGTCGGTTCGGTTGAGGAGGAGCTGCTCAATGTGAAGCTTCGGGAGGTGCATTCGGCTTTCTATGAAGCAATGAACGCCGGAAGCTTGCGGTTCCTGGTGGACGGAATGCGCGGGAACAAATTAAAGGAGGACAGGGCAGCGGCATTTGAGGAGAAGCTCCGGAAGCTTGTCGTATCGATTGGAAAGTATGAGCATATCCCCCCCTTGCGGGGCAAGACCGAAAGGGAGCGGCATGCGCGATACGAAGCATTATTGTCATTGCCAGTAAAAGTCAAGGAGCAGTCAGGGGCAACATACATCTCTAGATTTCTTCCTGGAGATGAAAGTAAGCCATTGAGCGGTTGGCGACTTATACTCCTTTGGCTCGTTCTGAAAGAAGTGGTTGATTCGCTGAAACCTCGGTGGAAACGGGATGATGCAGGGATCATTGATCAGCTTAGGCTTAGGACGCGGGTTAGAAATTGCTTTGCGGAGCTTGGCGTCGAACCTGGAGCATCCGATTACGACGTTGATATCGTCAGAGAAATCCTGGCCGCGCCGGATCTCGCGGAACCGGCGGGAGAACCGCTCCTTCCTTTTGTCGAGATGCTCAAAAGAGACTCCGCGCGGTCGCTCATCGCCGTCCACTACTATGATGGCGTCCGTTGGTTCAACAGGGAGCGATTCATCGACCTACTTGGCTACTTCGTCATCACACGGAGTGTCGAATACTTGTCGAGTGAACCCGAGTCATCAGCGGCTGAACCTGATGATCGCATTGGGAGACTGTTCGAAGCGGCGTCGAAGCTGGAACGGGCGGCCGCGCGATCTGGTTATAATTTCGATACCCTTCTTCTTCATCTTGAATCTGAGTAGATCTATATTGCGGAGATCGGATTACTTAGAGCGCATGATGGAGTAGCCTGGTTTCGTGCCTGCGCGTATGCTGGATTCACCTGTTGTTTTCCCAGTTGCGAACTGCAAGGTTTTGATCGATTCTAATCGCTGGACCTTCTTCACGGTGCGCTAGCGAAAGTACATTCATTCACATGTTTAAGGAGTTACCTGGATGCAACTCACTTGGGTCGACTGGGCGGTAATACTACTATACTTTGGGTTCAACTTAGCGGTAGGCATTTACTATCGGAAGAGGGCCACGCAGAGTGTCAGTGACTTCTTCATATCCGGAAGAAATGTTTCATGGTGGCTTGCCGGGACATCTATGGTGGCTACGACATTTGCAGCAGATACCCCTCTTGCTGTTACAGGACTTGTCGCCCGAAATGGCATTGCCGGCAACTGGATCTGGTGGAGCATGTTGTTCAGCGGCATGCTCACAGTTTTCTTCTATGCACGGCTCTGGCGCAGGGCTGGCGTTCTGACTGATGTTGAATTTGCAGAGATAAGATACAGCGGAAAAGCTGCAAGCTTCCTTCGCGGCTTCAGGGCCCTGTATCTCGGCATTCCGGTCAATCTGATCATCATGGGATGGGTCAATCTGGCAATAGTGAAGATAATGATGCTGACGCTTGGTGTTTCGAAAGTGGAGGCGCTTGGTCTTGCAATCCTGATCATGTTTATAACCGCTTCCATCTCAACTCTTTCGGGGCTGTGGGGTGTCCTCGTCACTGATCTGTTTCAGTTTGTCCTGAAGATGGGGATGGTGATACTCCTCGCGATATTTGCGGTAGATGCTACCGGTGGAATGGGTAAGCTCATCTCCGGTTTGCATGAGATCGACAAGACGAGGCAGGCAACTGGTTCTATCCTATCATTCGTCCCGGATTTCCGGTCGACCTGGATGCCGATGATTACCTTCTTCGTTTACATTGCCGTAAACTGGTGGGCGTCATGGTATCCGGGTGCCGAGCCGGGCGGGGGTGGATACATAGCGCAGCGAATTTTTTCCGCCAAAGACGAGAAGAACTCTTTGCTCGCCACGCTGTGGTTCAACATAGCACATTACGCTCTTCGTCCCTGGCCCTGGATAATAGTTGCACTTGTTGCGGTGGTGAGGCTGCAGCACAATCCGACCTTCATTCATGACCCTGAGTCCGGCTACATCATGATACTCGTCAGCGATTTGCCGGCATCACTAAGAGGTCTTATGCTGGCGGCGTTCGCGGCAGCTTACATGTCTACTATCGGTACACAGCTGAATTGGGGCGCGAGTTACGTCGTCAACGACTTCTACAAACGATTCTGGATCAAGAACAGGAGTGAAAAGCATTACGTGAATGTCTCTCAGGTGGCCACGATTTTTCTTATGATTCTGTCGGCGATCGTGACATTTTATATGAGTTCTATCGCCAATGCCTGGAAATTCCTTATTGCCCTTGGGGCCGGAACCGGACTCGTTTACATTCTGCGCTGGTTCTGGTGGCGGATAAATGCGTGGAGTGAGGTCTCCTCCATGGCTGCGGCACTGGTTACATCGCTCGCGCTTCAGTACTACTTCAACCTAAGTGACACTGAGCCTAAAGAGTTTGCTTACCTCGTATTGCTGACGGTTCTTATTACCAGTGCAGTGTGGCTCCTTGTGACATTTCTGACGTCTCCGGAGAAGAAGGAGACATTAATTGCATTTTACAGGCGGGTCCATCCGAGCGCGAGACTGTGGGGACCGATAGCCAGAGAAGCGACAGATGTCCAGCCGGACAAGGACGGGATATTCAACTTGATTGACTGGCTCAGCGGCGTTGCCATGATCTACTCACTCCTGTTCGGAACCGGCAATATCATCTTCGGAAAGACATTGGTCGGGACGCTCATGATAGTGGTCGGTCTGGTATTTGGCTCCGTTATCTACATAGATTTGAACAAGCGTGGCTGGGAGACCCTGGGCAAGTAAGAAATGATTAGCCCGCCGTCAAAATCACGTTTCAATTCGGGCGAAGAACAAGAATGATTCCAGGGTACATTGAGCAACTCCGAAGAGACTATTCCGGCGAGGAGTTGAAGGAGTCGACTGTGGACTCCGACCCACTGAAGCAATTCGAGATCTGGTTCGACGAGGCAGTGAAGGCTGAAGCCGATGATCCCCACGCAATGGTTCTGGCAACGGTTTCCGCTGAGGGAAAGCCATCTGCCCGTGTTGTCCTCCTTCGCGGGATAGACCCCGACGGCTTGACTTTTTACACGAACTACGGCAGCCGAAAAGCTGCGGAGTTGAAGGCAAACTCAAACGCCGCACTTGTGTTCCTTTGGCATGAACTGGACAGACAAGTTCGGGTTGAGGGTATAGTCGGGAAGGGTGACGGCGCGGAGTCTGACAGATATTTCGCTTCAAGGCCGAGGGCGAGTCAGATAGCAGCGTGGGCATCGAACCAGAGCGGTATTATTTCCGGCCGAGCTGAGTTGGACCAGAAATTCCGGGAGATCGAAATGCAGTTCGAAGGCAAACCAGTACCCAGGCCAGAGAACTGGGGCGGTCTCAAGTTACGTCCGCGAAGTTTTGAGTTCTGGCAAGGAAGACCAAACAGGTTGCACGACAGAATTCTATACACGTTGATTGAAGACGGCCGGTGGGCAATACACCGGCTCGCACCTTGAAAGTCCAGTATGAATTCTTCGCTTTGCATAAGAAACTAGTGAAGAGGAAATGAAATTCATGGCCGCGATTGAAGTTCGGAATTTCAGGCACAAAATTGATGCCCTCCCTTTGCGGTTCCGATGTGTTCATCGTAGTTGGTCATGTTGAATATCGTGTTCCAAGTGAAGTTGTGCCGCAAATCATCTAGTCTTTCCATGATAGTGGAAATTCTGGTACTTTTCTGCAATCTTTAATTCACCGTGGCTACGAGAATCCTCATTCTAATAGTTTTGCTGGTCTTAGCATTTGTCCTTTCAGCGGCAGAAGTTGCCCTCTACACGATTACCAGCTCCGGTGAGCCTCTTCAGGGGAAACTGACCGCACGCCTCTTCAAGTCGCCACAGTTGCTCCTTTCAACTATACTGGTGTCTAACGCAATCGCGGTTTTTCTCTTCACGCTCATAGGAGCATCAGTTGCAGTGGATGTCGCGGATGCAATTTCAGTGAGCAGACCTGTTGCGCTTTCTGTGGAAGTAGTCGTCATTTCTGCACTCCTGATCTATTTTGCCGACGCTGTTCCAAAGATGGTGGCGTTGAACAATGCGCGGCTGGTATTCAATTTGAGCTTGCCTTTACTTGTTCTCCTCCTTGTACTCGAAAGCCCTGTCGTCTATCCGCTAAATTCGTTTCTTTCGGCGATTACTGCCAAGAGGAAAAGGAGAGTGCTCTCAATTGACAACAAAGGTTTGAAGAGGCTGTCGAGAATAGCCGGAAGTTCGGGGGTCATTGAAGAGAATGAAGCGCAGCTTCTCAGAAAGATATCTTATCTCGGAGAAAGGACTGTTCGTGATACGATGACGATCAGAGAAGAAATAACTTCGGTATCTGAGACGGCTAAGTATGATGAAATTACCGAGGCTTTCAGGAAGAGCGAACATTCGAGATTGCCAGTGTATTCCGGAACGCCCGAGAATGTCGTTGGAATGTTATATGCGAGAGACTTTCTCCCTTTGGTACAGAGAAAATCAGAACGCAAAAGATTCACTGCCGGATCGCTCATGCGGACCCCGGTGTTCGTCCCGGAGACACAGTCGCTTGAAAAGCTCCTGGAGACTTACAGGTCCCAAAAGGTTCATATCGCGGTCGTTGTGGATGAATTCGGCGGCCTTTCAGGAATTGTTACTCTTTCGGACGTGGTCAGGGTGATATTTGGCTCGAGTGCTGAAATGCCGAGGGAGGGGGCTCAACTAGTCCGGCTCCCTGACGAGACAGTGCTTGTGAAAGGGAACGCGAGATTGGATGAACTAGCTGCCGACCTCGGACCTTTCAATTTCGAATATGATTCCGGGGAGACTGTGTCATCGCTTCTTGTTAGTTCCCACGGTTCGGTGCCGAAGGTTGGAAGCAAGACTCACATCGGCAACTACGAATTTGAAGTTACGCAGGCCACTCCGAAGGCAATTTTGCAGGTTAAGTTGAGAGAGTTATATTCAAACTCTGTTGAAAGTGATGATTGAACGAAAACATAGAGTTTTTCTTGCGGGCTTCATGGGAAGCGGCAAAAGCACTATCGGTCCTGAACTCGCGCGGAAGCTCGGCTATGATTTCGTCGATATCGACGATCTCATAGAAAAGTCAGAGGGAGTCACCATACCCGAGATATTCAGAAATCACGGTGAGGAGTATTTTCGCCGGATTGAAAAGAGAGTACTTGACGATTTGTCGGGGAATGATCGTCATATAGTCGTTGCGCTGGGCGGCGGAACGTTGACGAATGAGGAGAGCAGAGGTCTCCTTCGAGAGGAAGGGATTCTCGTTTACCTCCGATCGGACCCGAAAGAGATCCTGGAGCGAGTGAAAAAGAAACGGGATCGTCCGATGCTTCTTGCTCCGGATGGGAGCCCGTTGAACGATGCGGAACTTTCAAGCAGAGTCGAATCGCTTCTCAGGGAAAGAGAAGTCCACTACCTTGAAGCAAATATAATCGTGAGCACTTCGGGGAGAACCGTTTCGAAGAGCGTGGAGGAAATTGCTTCAAAACTGAAAGGAAGGATCCTATGAAGCCTTTGAGTTACAGAGTAAATTCGTCCAGGATACCGGTATTCATCGTTGATTCAGACTCACCATTGCTCAGCCAGGCGCGCTCCGTGCAGAAGGCTGCAGTGGTAGTGGATGCCAATGTCGCGAGTCTTTACAGGAATCTATTGGATGGGATCGGGAGTATTGCCGGTGCCGTCACTGCGGTCTTCGACGCTACCGAGGAAAACAAGAGCTTGAAGAAAGTCGAAGAGCTTCTGACATTCTTCCTTGAGAACAATGTGAAGCGGGATTCCGTCCTTTTTGCTGTTGGTGGCGGGATTACGGGCGATCTTGCCGGTTTCGTGGCCGCAATTTTCCAGCGTGGGATAGGCTACGTTCATGTCCCGACCACGCTCCTGGCCATGGTTGACAGTTCCTTGGGTGGAAAAGTCGGAGTTAACCACAATGTCGGGAAGAATATGATAGGGGCGTTTCACCAGCCGAACGCAATTATCATGAACACGAAATTTCTGGAGACGCTTCCGAAAGAGGAGATCATCTGCGGACTCGGAGAGATTGTGAAGTATTCGATTCTCAGCGGAGAGCCGTTCTTCGAGTTCCTGGAAAAGAACCATGTCAGACTTCTGAACAAAGATGCGAAGTCACTGCAGAGAATCATCAGGATGTCCGTCGACGCAAAAAAGAGGTATGTTCAGAAAGACGAGAGAGAGTCCGGTATACGGGCGCATTTGAATCTTGGGCACACCGTCGGTCATGCCATCGAAGCAGCGACAAACTATAGCAGGTTTAAGCACGGAGAGGCAGTTCTGATAGGGCTGGTGGCGGAATCGCACATAGCCATGCACATGAAGCTCTTGCGTCCCTCGGCCTTCGAACGCATACTGAAGATCGTCAGGCAGATCGCACGTCAAAGGAATGAGAAGGTACCGCTTGAGGACGCACTAAGCCGACTGAGATACGACAAAAAGGTCAAGGCAGACAAAGTCAGATTCGTTTTGCCAACTGGCATCGGAAAAGTTGTGATGCGCGATGACGTTACCAGCAAGAATGTGATAGATGCGCTGAAGTTTGTTGCAGCGGATGGGTTATTGGCACTTAACTAGTTTCTGTTGGAGTACAATTAATGGTTACCTACAAGCAAAGCGGTGTCGATATCGATGAGGCGGAGAAACTCGTCAGGATGATCAAGCCGCTTGCGAAGCAAACATTTGATAAGAGTGTATTGTCGGACATAGGTTTTTTCGGCGGGTTCTATGACGCTAAGTTTCGCCGTTATCGTAGACCGGTGCTTGTATCAAGCGTAGATGGCGTCGGAACAAAAGTGAAGATCGCCATCGAGATGGGAAAGCACGATACTATCGGTCAGGATCTTGTCAATCACTGTGTGAACGACATCGGTGTCGGTGGAGCGGTGCCGCTTTTTTTCCTGGACTATTTCGCGTGCGGGAAATTGAACGCAGATGTTGCGGGTGAAGTCGTCAGAGGCCTATCTAAAGCATGCAGGGAAAACGGCCTCGCACTAATCGGCGGTGAGACTGCAGAGATGCCGGGAGTCTATGCCGAGGATGACTATGATCTTGCAGGGACAATTGTCGGAGTCGTTGAGAAAGACAGGGTCATAAACGGGACGAAAGTGAGGAAGGGCGATTTCCTTGTCGGATTGGCTTCCACCGGGCTGCATACGAACGGCTATTCTTTGGCAAGAAAAACAATTCTGGCGCAATATGGTGTGGACAGCTACGTCGACGACCTTAGCGAAACAGCCGGAGAAGCGCTTCTGAAAACACACAGGTCGTACCTGAAGGTTATGAGGTCAACCGTGAAGAAATTTCATGTGCACGGGATGGTGCATGTGACCGGCGGCGGAATAGAAGGCAATACAGTTCGAGTGATTCGTAAGCCGAGAGAGTTCGAGGTTTTCTGGGGAAATTGGGAAGTGCCGCCGATCTTTCGGATGATACAGTCGATAGGAGGCGTTCCGGACGAAGATGCGCGCAGGACTCTCAATATGGGAGTCGGACTTATTATCATCGTGCCCGCAAAGGAAGCTGATGAACTCATACGGAGCCTGAGGAAAAGAGGGGAGAAGGCATTCGTCGTCGGGGAAGTTGTCAAGTAATAAGAGCGGAAGTTGCGCTTAACCGGTCAATGAGGTGGTCGTACAGGCCTTCATGGATAAGTGGAAATCAATTCCTGTTCGAGTCGTGATCGGTCGGAGTGAATTTTATACCCGGAATGACAGCGGCGTGGTTGCATCATCGTCGGAAATTTGTCGACAATAGTTCCCAGTAGTAGGCCGGTTTGCTGTTACTCGCATAGAAAATCATCTTTACGGGGCCAGCATCGGAGAGGAACATGTCTTCAGGATCTATCTCGTTGGAAACGCCGCCGAGATGTGCGACAACTTCGGGGGCATGGTATTTATAGCATTGGTATTGTCCCGTCGGAACAGAGACGATCTCGTTTGTTGAATCAACTGTCATTGGAAACGTTGCTACCGTATCCTTCGTCCCTGTACCCGAATATTCTTCATAGCCAGAGGTGTATTGTTCCCTCATGGAAGCCGGATATTTGTATTCTAATACAGCGGCATTTATATCGGGATAATACTCGTAGATACCATCTTGTCGTGCCGTTATCTACCGATCGGCGTAGGCTGTTGAATTCAGCAGGAACCATTTTTCTCCGTTGATCATTACCTCGGTGGAGATCGTCGAGGTCACTGTATCGCCGCCGTAAACAGTACCATCGGCAGACAAATATAATTCCAGGTAAGTCCATTTGTCCCCGATTTTCAAAGGAAAGATAGGCGACGCAATGCCTGAAGTATCAGCAACCTGCCCATTCTTGTTGGCCCAAAACTTCAATTGGAATGTAAGGCCGGAGTCGCCGCTTGCCGCGTGTAGAAAGGTAAAAGATGTAAGATTCCATTGCAGCAGATATGACCCCGGTTGAACGAGTGTCCCGAAATAGTCTATCGCATGATGATAGAGCACGAGCGACTCGTGAGGATTGACGGTCACAGAATACCACAGAGTGCTTCCAAGGCATCCTTAGGGAACATCAAGTGTGAACAAACACAAAGGACCGTGACCGTCACCGCTGCAATGTCTGCCGAGGCAGATGACGGTCACAATCTAGAATCTTACCAGATCTTTGCTCTTACGCTGTCCGCCCGGTACATCGGATCGCCCGGTTTTACACCGAACGCTTCGTAGAAAGGGGGGAAGTCAGACAACGGTCCGTTGCACCTGTACTCATTTGGGGAGTGCGGATCAACGATGATTCGCTGGCGCAATGCCTCAGGCCTGTCGTTCTCGCGCCACATCTGCGCCCACGCCAGGAAGAACCGCTGCTCGGGAGTGAAACCGTCGATCTTCGGCGGACGCGGCTTGCCCTTCAGGCTGTTCTCGAATGCCTGGAACGATATGGAGACGCCGCCGAGGTCGGCAATGTTCTCTCCCTCGGTCAGTTTGCCGTTGATGTGCAGGGAATCGAGGACGGTGTAAGAATCGAATTGCTTGACCAGAACGTCAGCTTTCCGGTTGAAGTTCGAAGCGTCCTGCTTGGTCCACCAGTCTTTCAGGTTTCCTTTTGCATCGAACTGGCTCCCCTGGTCGTCGAAACCGTGTGTCATCTCGTGCCCGATCACGGCTCCCATTCCGCCGTAGTTGACGGCATCATCCGCGTCAGGGTTGAAGAAAGGAGGCTGAAGTATTCCGGCGGGGAAGACGATCTCATTCATAGACGGATCATAGTACGCGTTGACGGTCGGCGGAGTCATCCCCCATTCAGTACGGTCGACGGGCTTTCCTATTTTGTCCACCTCGTAGTTGAAGTTGAATTCACTCGCCCGCATCATGTTCAGAACGTATGCGCCGCGATCGAGCTCCAGCCCCCTGTAACTCTTCCATTTATCCGGATATCCGATCTTGTTCACGATCGCTTTCAACTTGATGAGCGCCTGTCTCTTTGTCGTCTCGCTCATCCAGTCGAGGTTTTTGATCCGCTCGGCAAAGGCGGCTTCGAGGTTGTGTACCATCTCTTCGGCGCGCGCTTTCGCCTTGGGGGAGAAATGCTCTTTGACGTACAGCTTTCCGAGTGCGAACCCGATTTCTCCGTCGATATTTTGCAGCACTCGCTTCCATCTGGGCTGAAGTTCCTTCGCGCCGGTAAGGACTGTTCCGTAGAAACTGAAATGCTCATCCACAAACTTCGAGCTTAAGTATGGAGCCATCGAGTTGATAAGATGCCAGCGCAGGTAGACTTTCCAGTCTTTCAGCGGCACGTCTTTGAGCATTGCCCCGACTTCCTTGATGAATTTGGGCTGGGCAATGTTTATCCGTTTCACGCCCGACAAATTGAAATGCCTGATATAAGAATTCCAGGAGAAGCCGGGGGTGAGTGCGTTGACCTTTGCAGTGGTCATCATGTTATAAGTAGCCTTGGGGTCTCTTCTTTCCACCCGCGTCATCGAAGCTTCTGCAAGCCTGTTCTCCATGTTCATCACGATCGTGGCTTCGGCCGAGGCGGTCTTTTCATCGTCACCAAGGAGCGCGAACATATTCTTCACGTAACTGTCGTATTTTCCGAGGATTTCCCTGGACTGTTTGTCGGTCTTGGTGTAGTAGTCGCGGTCCGGCAGACTCAACCCTGATTGATGGACGCTTGCTATCATCATTTCACTATTCTTGAGGTCCTGCTGTGAAGTGAAGTAGAACAGGATGTTTACACCGGCTCGCTGGAGACTGGCTATAACTCCTTCGAGCTCTTTTGTGTTCTTGATCGACTCGATCGCCTTGAAGTAAGGCTCAAGCGGCGTAAGGCCCTGCCGGTCGATTGCAGTCGTATCCATGCCGCTGTAATAGAGATCTCCTACTAGTTGGGAGTCGCTTCCTTTTCTGGCTGTCTTATCTGCGGCAGCCTTTTCCGCTATCTCATGCAGGATGTTGAGGTTCCTGTCGTACAATTCCGAAAAACTTCCCCATCTGCTATATGCCGGAGGTATCGGATTGTTCTTCAACCAGCCGCCGTTTGCGTACAGGTAGAAATTTTGGTGAGGATCAACGGATGTGTCCATGTTCGCCGGGTCGAGCGGCGGGATTTCCTCGGCTTGAGTAACCGATTTCCTGGCAGATGTTTCCTGGGCCATGACTTCAGAAGTTTTCATGGGAACAACCAGAAATAGTCCGATTACGAGAAATGACAAAAGAGCACGAATTGTGTCCATGCATATTCCTTCCATTCTTTTTTGTGTAAGAGATTGAGGATGCGCGTCTCGGGCGAAGGATGCGCCGTTTAGCAAAAGCTCGTGTCTTTGGCCAAACGTAAGCGTTGCGGTAAGTCGAATTTGTGCTACTCAACTGTGCTATTGAATGCTACTCGAATGTTGTTGTGTTTGCATAATTTACTAAACGGCAAGTGAATAACAATCGTTTGGTTTTCCGTTTGTTTTGCCTTTGGTGTTTCGGTTGCGTCATCGCAATTTGCTTTTAGTGCGGTTATATATCGACTGGTCATTTCTTTTCATTTTTTCCCACTCGTTTTGAAAAATCAACTGACATGAAACGCATGCGGAGCGAATACACCGACAACGCAAATGATTACCACGAAAGCTACCAAGGCCTCCCGGCTGAGCATTACTCCTTTGACCTTCATTGCATAATGAGTTAAGGCGCGCCAGTTCAGGGATACATGAATCACTGCGAATGCGACAAATAGTGTTGCAGACATATTGTGGACGGACATCCAGAAATGTCTTGCCGGGGTCAGCAAGTCGAACTGAAGTTGGTGGTTCATTATTCCCGAAACGGGTAGCAGTGATACGGAAATGAGAAGCGCGATTGAAGTGAACGCACGCAGATTGAACGGCCTTTTCTCTACTTTGTTATCCATGACATAAACTCCTTTCAATTGATTTTCCATTTCTTCCTGCACTGATGGGCAGGCGACAGGGCGTGCTCTGACGGACCAATCGTCGCTGGTTCCCGTTATGATTTCAGCAGCCTAACGTCTATTAGTCATACGCGCTGCCGACCGGAATTACTCTTAACAATTGTTTTCAAGCATCTCCTTTAACTTTGGCAATATGGCGTCCCAGAATTTATCCGATCCGTTGTACTTCTTTTCATCTCCGGCGCAATCATCAGTCATATGTAAAATTTTCCTGCCATCTTTCTCGGACAACTGATAAGTGATTATGGCGTGGTTGGATTCGGAATTTTCGGAATCGACATCCGGATTGAAGTCGGTAAACTTGAGGAACCTTCCGCGGTCTGCTTCCAGCACCTTTCCTTTCCGAGTATAGACTCTTCCTCCGGTGTTAGTTTCCCAAAAGATCGGACTGCCTGGTCTCCAATCACTATCAACACGTGTCAAGCCAAATTGCTTTTTAGGCGATGTGAAAATATATTCACGGTATGGTAAATTTATCCAGCAAAGTCGCTCTCATCACTGGCGGATCAGTTGCCGGAGAGCTCGCACGCAGATTTCTCGAGGCCGGATCTTGCGTAGCTTTTGTATATAGAAACACCGAGAGGAAGACAGAGCTTCAGGAGGAGTTTGCCGATTTCTCCGATGTATTTCTGTCAGTTCAGGCGGACCTGGCTGACGAGAAACAATCCAAGCAGACTGTCGATCTTGTGAAGGAGCGATTCGGCGGAATCGACTTCCTGGTCAATTCGCTCGGCGGATGGATCGGCGGAAAAAGGCTGCATGAACATAGCGCCTCCGATTTGACGAAGATGATCTCGATGGATTTGATCCCGACTTTCAACATCATGTCCGCAACGCTATCGGTGATGTCTGAACAGGAGTTCGGAAGAATAGTGAATTTCATATCGATGCAGGTATTCGGAAGCGGCGCTGGAAATTCAATCTATGCCGCATCGAAGGCTGCGGTACTCTCGCTCTCGAAGGCTGCTGCCGAAGAATACAAAAGCCTTGGCATCTCAGTTTACACGGTTGCCCCGTCGATTATCGACACTGCAAACAATAGAAAATCTATGCCGCATGCCGACTACAGCAAATGGGTTAGGATTGAAGAGATTGTCGATGCGATCCTTTTTGTCTGTGATTCGGGCGGTTCTCTTAACGACACGATTCTAAAATTCCCGGGAAAATAACAATGAGTCTTAGAGAGAAGATTGACGCTGATATCAGGAACGCAATGCTCAAAAAGGAGACTCTTCGCCTTGAGACTCTCCGAATGGTCAAAGCGAAACTCCTCGAGAAAGAAGTTGAAAAGCGTGTGACGCCGGAGGGAATGACCGGCGAAGATGAAATGCAAGTGCTGCTCAGTTCTGCCAAGATGAGGAAGGAATCGATAGAGGAGTTCGACAAGGCTGGCCGCAAGGATCTCGCCGACAAGGAGCGAAGCGAGCTCGAAATTATTCAGGAATACTTGCCGAAGCAGATGACGCGCGAAGAGATCGTGAAACTTGTGGATGATCTCGCCGTCAAGCTGGGAGCCCAGGGACAGAAAGACTTCGGCAAACTGATGGGCGCAGCTATGAAAGAGTTTCGTGGAAAAGCCGACGGAAAGGTCGTCCAGGAAATAGTAAAGGCGAGACTGGAATGAGCGCAATAGACATTATTCTGATAGTGGCACTCGCGGCGTTCACTGTCAGCGGGTTCACCAAGGGTCTTGTGGCGAAAATCCTCTCGCTCGCTGCCCTTGTCGTTGGCATAATAGTCTCGGCAAAATACGGGAAAGTTGTCGCCAACTTCCTTGTACATTTCACCGGCTTCAGTGAGACCGTCTGCGGCGTAATCGGCGTGGTGGTAATATTTGTCGTCCTTTTTGCCGTGGCAGGAATCCTGTCCAAAGGTTTCAGGAAGATTCCCATTTTCCGGATCTGGGACAAGTTCGGTGGCGCCGTCTTCGGACTCCTCGAAGGTGCGCTTCTCCTCAGTCTTCTTTTACTGTTTCTCCAGATATTCAATATTCCCGCCGAGGGTCCCACTTTGAAGAAGTCATTCATGTACGATCCCTTAAAGGGTTTCGCGCCCAATGTCTATGAAATGTTTGTATCCAATAAGTCCTCGGAGCGATATATCGATAAGTTTTTCTCTTTGCCCCCCAAGCCCTCCTCACATCAGCAGGAGTGAATTTTACGGTAGAGCAACGGGAGGGACTTCACGGAAGAACACGAGGTCAAAGTGGTCTCCCACCAGTATTTCCCCGGTCGATGGATGTTTTGTTTCCTGATGATCTTTCTCTTGAAAAGGTAATTTAATGGTTGAACGAGATTCCGAACTGGCCCGCTCTTTCGAAAAATTAGAGTTCCCCAGGCTGCTGACGTTCCTTAAGACATTGTGTCAGACAGAGCTTGGAGAGAAATACTTCGATGGAATTCCTCTTATTCCCGTCAAGGCTCAGCTCGAAAAGGAATACAAGCTTGTCGACCAGGCGCACTCACTGGTCGTCAGAAATGTCTTCCCGGACATCACTGGTGCAAAGGATGTTCGTTCGTCTTTGGCGCACGCCTCGAAAGAGGGGAGCATCCTTCAAGGCAAGGAACTCCACACAATTTCTGTCATGCTTCACGTTTCAGACACAACGAGGAAATCACTTCTCAAGCAGCGGCATGACCTCCCTGAGATTTCAGAGGTGGGTTTCAAGCTCTATCCCGATTCTATTCTCGAATTCAACATTGACAGAGCCATTGATGAAGAAGGAAACGTCCGCGACGGTGCGAGCAAAGAGCTGCAGAGAATCAGGACCAGTCTGAACCGCACCAGAGGTAATCTCCGCAAGAGAATAATGGCGATTGCCCGTGAATACTCTGACATGGAATATTCCGAAGACGACATATTCACTCAACGGGATGGAAGGTTGGTTTTGCCAGTGAAAGCGGAGTTCAAACGGCAAATCAAGGGCTTAATTCACGGTGCGAGTGGGACGGGGCAGACGGTCTTCATCGAGCCGTCCGAAGCCGTGGACCTGAACAACGAAGTGATTTCTCTTCAATTCGAAGAGCAGCGTGAGATTGAAAAGATACTTCATGAGCTCACTGACAGGATCAGGGAGGTTGTACCCAAGCTCATCCAGAATGTGGAAGTACTCGCACATCTTGACAGCCTGTATAGCCGGGCGAGCTACGCCATGAAGCTCGGGGCGATCGTGCCACAGGTTGGCGCGGTTCCAGTCCCCCGTCTCGTCAGAGCACGCCACCCGCTCCTCGCGATAAAGTTGGGAAGGGAAAGGGTCACTCCAACC
>CAZRXH010000044.1:17888-23964 GCA_964603995.1 uncultured Bacteroidota bacterium
AGCACGCCACCCGCTCCTCGCGATAAAGTTGGGAAGGGAAAGGGTCACTCCAACCGACATGTTCCTCGACGATTCCACACGCGTTGTGGTGATTAGCGGACCGAACTCCGGTGGCAAGACAGTCACATTGAAGACCCTTGGACTTTTTGTCCTCTGTAATCTCGCAGCGATTCCTCTCACCGCGGACCCTGGCACGGAGCTGCCGCTGTACGAGACGATCTTTACGGAGATTGGAGACGAGCAGTCTATAGAAAATGATCTCTCGACGTTTACTTCCCGTATCACGCATTTCCTGGCAATCCTCAAGAATGCCGATGAGAAGTGCCTTGTGCTTGTAGATGAGTTTGGCGAAGAGACTGAGCCCGCCGAAGGTGCAGCCCTTGCGTCCGCCATGCTGGAGGAGCTCCGCGACGCCGGCGCCATGACGTTTGTTACCACGCACAACTCGGGACTGAAAGTCTTTGCCAGCGACGCGCCTGGAATGCTGAACGCGGCGATGGAATTCGATCAGAACACGCTTACCCCAACCTACAAGCTGGTGCTGGGAAGGCCCGGATCCAGTTACGCTTTTGAGATTGCGCAGCGAACCGGGATCAGTCAGACTATCGTGGATCGGGCACGGAAGTATGTCGGTGAAGGAAGGGACAAGCTCGAGAAATTACTTCTCCGGGTTGAACAGCTTGAGAATGATCTGCGCGATCGCGTCATGGAAATAAAGAAGGAACAGGAGCTCGCTGAGACGATGCGCATGGAATACGAGAGGAAGATCCACTCTGTGAAGAAAGAAGCCGCAGACATAAAAAGAAAAGCTATCGAGGATTCCGAGGCGCTCGTTGCCGATCTGAACAAGAGAATCGAAAATCTAGTGCGTGAAATTCGTGAGTCGAAGGCGTCCAAAGAAACGATCAGGGATACTCGTGCGCAGGTCGAGGCGATGAAGGTACAAGTTGCACAGTTGAAGGAGACTGAGTCTGGTGAAACAGCAAAGGCATTTCAGATCGGAGACAGCGTTCTCATAAAGGGCACCATGCTTGCCGGAGAAGTGCGCGAGAAATCGAACGAAAAAGGGGAATTGCTTGTCGAGGTCAACGGCCTCAAGATGCGGGTGCATGAGAGTGAGCTGGTGGAAACCTCACGGACTGCAGTAAGGAAAAGCGATGCGACGGTTGAAGTTCGGTCCGCAATTGCGACGAAGGTGGATATCCGTGGTATGAGGCCGTACGAGATCCAGGTGTCGGTGGAGAAGTTTCTCGACGAGGCTTATCTGGGAGGACTGAAGCAGGTCGAGATAGTGCACGGCACAGGAACGGGTTCGCTTCGTCGGGCGGTAGCGGATCTTTTGAAGGTGCACCCCTTTGTAGGCTCATTTAGATCCGGAGAGTTAGGTGAAGGAGGGCAGGGCGTGACGATTGTCGAGTTAAGACCCGATTGAGTAACAGGGAAAATTCGGAAGCCGATGCTATCTTAGACCGGAGTCGATCCTGATGATCAGAAAGATTAAGAAGGTTCTCATCGCCAACCGCGGCGAAATCGCATTGCGGCTGATGCGGACACTCAGAGAAATGGAGATCAGGACCGTGGCGATCTACTCTGATGTCGACGCTACCATGCCTTTCGTGCGTTACGCCGATGAGGCTTACCCGTTGCAGGGGAAGGAAGCACGCGATACATACCTCGATATCCCCAAGATTATCTCCATCGCGCAAAAATCAGGAGCCGACGCAATTCACCCCGGCTACGGCTTTCTGTCTGAGAATCACGAATTCGCCGGCGAAGCAGAAAAAACTGAGATCATATTTATCGGGCCGAGCGCGACTGCAATTAAGTCGATGGGAGACAAGACGGAAGCGCGGAAGATCGTCGCGGAATTCGGTGTGCCCGTTGTGCCCGGAACACGAGAACCAGTTGCTGACCTGAGAGAGGCCGCCAAGGCGGCTCGTGAGATAGGCTATCCGATCCTGGTGAAAGCTGCTGCGGGCGGTGGAGGGAAAGGAATGAGACTCGTCGAAGAAGAGAGCGAGCTCGAATCCGGTCTGCGAGGTGCACAATCCGAAGCGCTCTCGGCATTCGGTGACGGGAGAATATTCATTGAGAAATATGTCCAGGGTCCGCGGCACGTAGAATTTCAGATACTTGCAGATGAGCACGGGAATGTCGTTCATCTTTTCGAGCGTGAGTGTTCGATCCAGCGTCGGCATCAGAAGGTGATAGAAGAAACGCCATCTGCCGCGTTGACTCCTGCCTTGCGTGAAGAGATGGGGAAGGCGGCGGTTGATGCCGCTAAGGCGTGTGGCTATGTCAATGCCGGCACGGTCGAGTTTATCCTCGGCGCCGATGGTCGGTATTATTTCCTGGAGATGAATACCAGACTACAGGTGGAACATCCGATTACCGAATTAACCACCGGGATAGATATCGTACGCGAGCAAGTTAAGATAGCAGAGGGAGGGAAGCTTTCATTCAGTCAGGAAGAAGTCAGACGAAGAGGGCATTCGATAGAGTGCAGGATCTATGCGGAAGATATCCTCAACAACTTTCTCCCTGCCACCGGGATCTTGAAGACTCTGCGCGAGCCTAAGGGAAACGAGGTGCGGGTCGATTCCGGTGTCGAAGAGGGAAACGAAATATCGGTCTACTACGATCCCATGATCGCAAAACTAAGTGTGTGGCAGGCGTCCCGCGAGCTTGCAATTGCCAGAATGCTCCGTGCACTCGACGAATATGTAATCGGAGGAGTAGAGACCACAATACCTTTCTGCAAATTCGTGCTCAGCAGCGAGGCATTTCGAAGCGGCAACTATTCAACGCATTTTGTTGCGGAGCATTGGAAGTCCGGCGAACATTTGTCTGACGGGATGAGTGATCATGAATTGGAGCAAGCTGTCATCCTGGCGGCATCGAGACTCAAGGCTAGACCGAATTCAGCGACCGGCGCTGCGGAGCCCGAAGTCAAGAGATCTGCCTGGCGCGACGGGAGGTTTGCAGACTGATGCCAGCGATCCTCTTCGAAGACAAGAAGATTCCCTTCAAGATGGATGGAGACACTATAATTCTTGACGGGAAGAAGGTTCTGTTCACCATACTGCGTGAGCGTGAAGGGAGTCTGCTCGTAAGAATAGGGAACTCAATAACGGAAATAATCTACGCCGAAAACGACAGAGGAATCCGTCTCTACTCGGGGAACACCCCGAGGGACTTTGAGGTCCTCAGCGATCGTGACATTCTCCTCCGGAGCCTCGAATCTAATGTGCCATCTCGCCATCATCACGCGGAAATAAAGGCTCCAATGCCCGGTTTGGTTGTGAAAATACTGGTGAAGCAAGGGGACACTGCCAGACGCGGGACGACGCTGCTTATCCTTGAGGCGATGAAAATGGAGAACGAGATCAGAACCCCTGTCGATGCGGAAGTCGGGGATGTACTGGTCAGCAATGGGGATATTGTCGAAAAAGGGCAGGTGCTCTTCACGCTCGTCTAAGAAAATTTTTCGGACAGCCACAATTCGGGGAACTTTTTATCGTATCTGGTATTGAAGAGTAAGTATGGCAATTATATATTTTTGTCGGTTCTTAGAGAGGACGATAGTTGAGTAGTACCAGATCATTTATTCAATCTTCTTTTTACAGCATACATAATACTTACTTACCCACACAGTTCTGACCGTTGGCGATTCTGTCGGGCCTGCTGGCGGCGTCGGCGTGATTGGGTAGTCGAATTTTTCAATATACTGGAGCAGTTTTGGTAGTTCTGTACCACTTTGTTGCTTCGTGTACACACAATTGGTTTGGCGAAGCACTTTCCCACTCCGCAAATTCAAACACACTTCTGGTGAGCGAACCACAATGAACAGAACTCTTATGGAATATACGCTGAGGGTTCGGGTTCCTATACTGATCTTCGTCGCGCTGGCATCGTTGACGGTGACCTACTTTGTCTCCCGTCCGTCCAGGGAAGGTATAGGTTATCAGCCGACTCAGCCCATCCCGTTTTCTCACAAGCTTCATGCAGGGCTGATGAAGATCGATTGCGCGTATTGCCACATAGGCGTATACCGATCTCGCTACGCGGTTATACCGGCTGCCAGCACTTGCATGAACTGTCACAAGTACGCTATGAAGACATCTCCCTATATCATCAAGCTTACAAAATATTATGACGAGGGGAAGCCGATTCCGTGGAAGCGCGTTCACAGGCTGCCCGATTACGTTTACTTCAGTCACAGTTTCCACGTTAACGCAGGGATCAAGTGCCAGAGCTGCCACGGCAACGTTCAGGATATGGCAGTCGTGAAGCAGGTATCGTCATTTACAATGTCGGCGTGCTTGGACTGTCACAAGAATGCGCCGAAGCGACTGTCATATATTCCCAATATTAAGCCGGGACCAACTTACTGCGTAGCGTGCCACCGGTGAGAGGAGATTATATAATGGAACATTGGAGCCACTGAAGAATGAAAGAAGAAGCGAGAGGCAAGATGGAAGATGCAAGAACCCGAGATAGGCAGGTCTCTAATTCAGAACTCAGTGCTCAGAGAAGGAAGCTGCTTGGCTGGATGGGAATCAGTATCGTCGGAGCGATTGCAGTGAAGGCGTTACCGTTCAAGTCGTTTTCCAGGAGACTGGTCACGAGGCGCAGGCGTGGGGCTTCAAAGGCACAAGTGGCCATCAACGAGATGGCGGTAAAACGCACCAGGAAGGTAAGCAGAAATGGCTGATTCAAACGACGAACATCTCCTGAAAGAACTGCCCGTTGTCGAACCGACGGAGATGAAGGGCCAACACTACTGGCAGAGCCTTAAACAGTTTTACAACGATCCATCTGCCATCGAGGCGAAAGCCAACGAGTTCATGGAGGGCGTGGTCGACGACTTCAAGCTTTCCAATCTCACCGACATGTCGAGGAGAAAATTCCTCGCACTTCTCACGGCATCAGCGTCGTTTGCCGCTGCGGGCTGTTCTTCATACCAAAGTAAGGGAGAGGTAATACCGTACAACAAGGAACCCGTCGGCGTCATTCCGGGAATTCCGAACTATTATGCTTCGACCTGCAGCGCGTGCAAGAACGCGTGCGGGATTCTCGTGAAGACGCGAGAAGGAAGACCCATCAAGATAAACGGCAACGATGAGCATCCTGTCAACAAAGGTAAGGTCTGCGCACGAGGTCAGGGTTCAATTCTCAACCTGTACGACCCGGAGCGTCTCCGCGAGCCGATGAAGAAGAATGGATCGAGTTTCAGTAACGTCTCGTGGCAAGTTGCCGATGGAGCGATCATCGGTGCTCTGGGTAAGGCTGCATCAGCTGGCAAAGAAATCGCCGTAGTGATGAAGACCCTGAATTCACCCACTACCAAGAAAGTTCTTGACGACCTTGCCGCGAGGTACGGCACCGTAAAGCTCTACTCATATGAATTGTTCACAGATGTGAATCGGCAATCTGCATGGAAGAAATCATACGGGAGCGGCAGCTATCCTTTGATCAGCTGGGACAAGGCGAAGTTGATACTTGCACTCGAGTCGGATTTTCTTGGAAACGAAGGAAATACCATCGAGCAAACCCGACTCTATGTCTCAACACGAAACAACGAAGATCTCAAGAATTTCAGCAGGCTGGTGGTTTTCGAATCGGGCATGTCTCTGACCGGAATGAATGCAGACTTGCGGCTCAGACTGAGACCTGAATTGCAGTATGACCTGGTAATGTCGCTCCTCAACGAGTTTGTGGTCAACCGCCGGACTTCGAGGTACGCTCTTGACAAGAACGTGGTAAGTGCGATTCAGGGATACTCCGTTAGGAAATTTGCAGCTGATAGCGGAATAGACCCGAAATCGATGGACAGTATCGTGTCCTACATGGCTAAGTACAAGGATGCCTCCGTAGTCTATGCCGGTGACAGGCTCCCGGAGCAGGTGCACATTGCGGTAAATTTACTCAATGAAGTCCTCGGCAGCACCTCACTCTACAGACAGGACCAGTCGCGGAATGAGATACTTCCGTACTCGATTTCAGATGACTGGAAGACTCTCGTAGCCGGAATGAATTCCGGGAGAGTGGGTGCGGTGATCCATCTCGATTCAAA
>CAZRXH010000044.1:24064-27266 GCA_964603995.1 uncultured Bacteroidota bacterium
TTCGACGAGAAGTCACAAGGGTATGACTCCTTCAATATTGATGCCTTCACTTCTTCAAACGCCCCTGCAAAGCCGGCGGGATACACAGTGGCGCTTGCGGAGAGCTATTTCCTCGGCGATGGAAAGTTCGCCAACAACGGTTGGCTGCAGGAGTTGCCGCATCCAGTAACAAAAGTTGTATGGGACAATTATGCAGCGCTGGCTCCCTCTACGGCGAATGAACTGAATGTCGATTATAACGACATGATTGAGTTGACGGTTGAAGGGAACAAGCTGAGGCTTCCTGTGTGGATCCAGCCGGGTATGCCTGAGAAAGTGGTGGCTGTCGATCTCGGTTACGGAAGGACCAATGCCGGTACAGTCGGATCTGGCGTGGGGTTCAATGCTAACATTCTTCAGACACCGGGCGGCGCCTTCAGCCAATGGATCAATTCGAACGCCTCGGTAACGAAGACGGACGGGACTTTCGAGATCATTTCGACGATGGAGCACCATTCACTCGACAATAAGCTTATCGAGAACATGCAGTTCAACCGTGGCATTATCCGCGAAGGAACCGTCGAAGAGTATCAACGCGAGCCCGACTTTATTCAAACGGAGAGAGAAGGAGATAAGCCGACCACTATCTACAAGAACTACGAGTACAACGGCATCAAGTGGGCGATGGCTATCGATCTCAATAAATGTACCGGCTGCAGTGCGTGCGTTATTTCCTGCAATGTAGAGAACAATATCCCTGTGGTCGGAAAGGATCAGGTGAAGGTCAGCCGCGAAATGCAGTGGATACGCATAGACAGGTATTATTCCGGCACACCGGTGGAGCCGAGAATTAGTCTCCAGCCTATGCTGTGCCAGCAATGCGACGACGCACCATGTGAAAACGTTTGCCCGGTTGCCGCAACCACTCACAGCCCGGACGGTTTGAATATGATGGTTTATAACCGCTGTATCGGCACGCGCTACTGCTCGAACAACTGTCCCTACAAGGTAAGAAGGTTCAACTTCTTCAACTACAGGCACCATTTCGACAACGAGTATTACCTGGAACAGCCTGCTCCAATGGTCAGCAATCCTGAAGTAACAGTGCGCACTCGCGGTGTCATGGAGAAGTGTACTTTTTGTGTCCAGCGTCTCGTTCAGGCGAAGCAGGATGCACTTCAGGAAGGGAAGGAGTTTACCGGAAGCGGCGTCGTGGTGGCGTGCCAGGAAGCATGTCCGGCGAACGCTATCATGTTCGGAAACGCAAACGACAAAGAGTCTGAGGTAGCAAAGCTGCGCGAGCACCAGCTGGGTTACTACGTGCTTGAACAGCTCGATACAAAGCCGAATGTCACTTATCTCGCGAAGCTCAGAAATATTTAATTAACAGGAGAAGAACTTTGTCCGAAGTATCTTACGGAGAAGTAATCGACTACACGAAGACTCCGCCCTTAGTGGAAGGGAATCCGAAGCTGTCGAAGATTGATGATTCGATAGCGGCACCAATTGAGAAGTTTCCTTCCAGGAAATATTTCATGGCACTCGGCGTTACGCTAACCATGTTGCTGATGGGGGTGGTCGCTCTCGGTTACACTTTCTACTACGGCATTGGAATGTGGGGAAACAACATTCCGGTGGCCTGGGGATTTGCCATTACCAACTTCGTCTTCTGGATCGGAATAGGACATGCCGGTACACTGATTTCCGCGGTTCTATTTCTTTTCAGGCAGAGGTGGCGGACTGCGATTGCCAGGTTCGCCGAGGCGATGACGATATTTGCAGTAATGTGCGCAGGCCTCTTCCCGCTTATACACCTCGGCAGACCCTGGTACGCCGCATTTGTCTTTCCGATTCCAACGCAGCATGGCGTATGGATCAACTGGAACTCACCGCTGATCTGGGATGTGTTCGCTGTCTCGACTTACTTCACGGTCTCGCTGATGTTTTGGTACATCGGCCTGATCCCTGACCTGGCTACCATGCGCGACCGGACAACGAACAAGTTCAAGAAGATGATGTACTCCGTACTTAGTATGGGCTGGCGGTTTTCCAACAGACACTGGCAGCATTATGAAAAGGTGTATGTTATACTCGCAGGCCTTGCGACACCGTTGGTACTCTCAGTGCACAGCATCGTCAGCTTTGACTTTGCTGTGTCGATCCTGCCCGGGTGGCACACAACAATTTTTCCGCCGTACTTCGTCGCAGGAGCTATCTTCTCAGGATTCGGGATGGTGCTTACCGTTCTCATAATCGTGAGAAAGGTCTTCAATCTCGAATACATTATTACCCGGGACCATCTCGATAAGATGGCCAAAGTGACCCTGCTTGTCAGTATGATGGTTGCTTACGCGTACCTCCTGGAGCCGTTTATCGCATGGTACAGTGGAGACCCGGTCGATTGGTATCTGGTTCTGATGCGTGCAACAGGCCATTATGCGATCGGTTTCTGGGTTATGACAACGTGTAACGTTTTCGTCCCGCAGCTCCTGTGGTTCAAAAAGATCAGACACAACATCGGCGTGCTCTTCGTGATATCGCTTCTCATCAACGTCGGCATGTGGCTGGAAAGATACATAATCATTGTGACTTCACTTTACAAAGATTTTCTTCCGTCCGCGTGGCATATCTTTGTTCCGACCCTCACAGATTTCGGCATTCTTATCGGGAGCTTCGGTTTATTCTTCACGCTGGTACTTCTGTTTGCGCGTTCGCTCCCTGTTATTTCAATGTCTGAGGTGAAAGGTGTAACTGAAAGTGCGCACCCATCCCATCATATTGGTGTAGGACATGAGTGAAATCGAAAAAACATCAAGCGGCGCCAAACGGCTCTACGGAATAACGGCAATATTCGATGAACCCGGAAAGCTGGTTAATGCAGCTGCCGCGGTAGTAAAAGAAGGATATAAGGATTACGATTCGTACAGCCCATACCCGATTCACGGGCTTGACACCGCGATGAAACTGAAGCGGAGCATGATCGGTGCGGTAACGCTGGTTATCGGATTGACCGGTGGAACTCTGCTGGTGTTGTTCACGTGGTGGACTAATTCAATTGACTATCCGCTCGTCATCGGTGGTAAGCCGCTATTTGCCTGGCCATCGTATGTACCGCTGGCGTTTGAAATGACGGTTCTTTTCGGAGCTGTTTCCACCGTGACCGCTTTGCTTGTCGTTTGGCTGGGTCTTCCGCGAAACAGTCATCCGCTCCACGATACGGAAT
>CAZRXH010000045.1:0-2388 GCA_964603995.1 uncultured Bacteroidota bacterium
GTCGGCATATAGTTGTGGCTTGTTTTAGTCTCGACGCGAATCAATACCGGATTATTACATGCCTGGTCGTGCTGCATCGCCGCAGCGAACTTGTAAGAGTGACTCGGCACAACACGGTCATCGTGGTCTGCAGTTGTGATGATCGTCGGAGGATAGCATGTACCGGGCCGGACATTCTGTACCGGCGAGTACTTTATCAGCCATTGGAACGCAGTTGAGTCATCGGAAGAACCGTACTCCGGGACCCAACCGACGCCGGCTGAGAATTTCTGGTAGCGAAGCATGTCCATCACTCCGGCGCCGGCGTAAACGGCGCCGTAAAGATCCGGCCGCTCCGTCTCACAAGCACCTACGAGTAAGCCGCCGTTCGAGTATCCTTCAATGCCAAGTCTCGGTGTGGAAGTGTATTTTTCTTTTATTAAATACTCAGCCGCTGCGATGAAGTCGTCGAACACATTCTGTTTCTTTCCCAGCATGCCCGCATGGTGCCAGGCCTCGCCGTACTCACCGCCGCCTCGAATGTTTGCGACTGCATATATCCCGCCCATCTCGAGCCAGACGGCGGTAGTGGAGCTGAATGATGGCGTGATGCTTATGTTGAATCCGCCGTAAGCATAGAGAATCGTCGGGTTTTCTCCGTCAAGCTTCGTCCCTTTCTTCATGGTGATGAACATCGGAATACGTGTACCATCTTTCGAGTGATAGAATACCTGTCTGGTCACGAATTCGTTCGGCTTGAAGTCCGCACGGGGCGCCTGGAACGATGCGCTCTTTCCGGTTGTCAAATCGTAACGAAAGACCGTTGTCGGATAAAGAAAGGATGTGAAGGCGTAGTACAATTCGGGCGAATCAGCACGTCCGCTCAGTTCTCCGACGGTCCCGATCCCCGGAAGCTTCAGGTTTCCATCGTGTTTGCTGTTCAAGGAGTATATCGCCACCTCACTCTTCGCATCGACTAGATAGTTGACCACGACATGTCCGCCGGCAAGCAAAGAACCTTCGATCACATTCTTAGACTCAGGAACAACAGTCTTCCAGTTATCCGGCTGCGGTTTATTGATGTCGAATGAAACGATGCGGCGGTTCGGAGCGTTGAGGGTTGTCTGCAAATAAATCATGGTGCCTACGTTGCCGATCGGGTAGTACTCCGCATCATCTTTCTCGAACAATGGAGTGACGGGAGATGAGAGATCGGGATTCCTGGGATCCTTCAGGTCAACATAGTAGACTTTGTCACGCGATTCCGTTCCTTTGTTCAGGATAATGAAAAGATAGCGCCCGTCATCGGTCGTACTGCCCGTGACATACCATCCCGGAAAGTCCTTCAGATCGTAATAGAGTCTGTCTTCACTCTGCGGTGTGCCGAGCTTGTGGTAGTAAAGCTGTTGCCCCACTGCCTCGGACATCAGAGCCTCGCCCTTCTTTGGCTCGGGAAAGCGGGAATAGAAAAAACCTTTGTTGTCATCTGTCCATGCTATACCGGAGAACTTCACCCAGTGCACCGTGTCGGCGAGATCCTTGCCCGTTGCCACGTCACGCACATGGAACTCCTCCCAGTCGGCTCCACCTTGCGACAGTCCGTAACATAGATATTTACCGTCGGGTGAGGCCAGATAATCGAGTAGCGCAATCGAACCATCCGGTGAGAGCTTGTTAGGATCGAGGACCATCTTAGCTTTTCCTCCGACCGACTTCTGAATGAAAAGCGGGCTTTGATTTTGCAGCCCCGTGTTCTTGCTAAAGAAAAGCATGCGCTCGTGACCGGGAAGCATTTCGGTTTGGAAGGGTACTCCGACTTTCTGATAGTTCCATAGCTTCGTGATTCTTCCGTTGATCCATTTTCGGATCGGGATCTTGTCGAGATAGTCGAATGTGACCTTATTCTCTGCTTCGACCCACGCCTCCACTTTCGGGCTGTTCTGTTCTTCCATCCACTGATAGGGCGCGGGTACTTTCGTTCCGAAATAGTTGTCGACGATGCTGTCTCTGTAAGTATTGGGATATTTGAGAGCTTGCGCATTTGAAGTTAGAGGAATAGTCATCATGGCAGCGATAATATATAATCCTAATTTTGTGATGAGATCACCGTTCAAGGGATTGTATTTCTTTTTGTCAATACGTCTGCCCTGGGCGGTTGTAGAGGCCTCCGTCCTTGTTGCAGTAGATGAGGATAGTCGTGCAATCATTTTCCCTCCTTGATTAACGTGTTACGCGAATGTCGCTTCAGATGCCGTGGCTTCTGATCGAATGTGTTTCGGCCAATCACGCTGAGTGAATATACTGTTGGCGATACGGGAATGTCGGACGAAAACAGGTTGGATCTTCCTGGAAGAGAAGCGTCTCATTGGACTAAATATCGCAAAGGCGTATGGAGCTTTCAAGTGGAAT
>CAZRXH010000045.1:2488-27243 GCA_964603995.1 uncultured Bacteroidota bacterium
GAAGCGTCTCATTGGACTAAATATCGCAAAGGCGTATGGAGCTTTCAAGTGGAATCACGTCGTGCCGGTATGATCGAGTGTGATCATGGCGCGAATCGTCCCTGCCGGATCATGTCATCGTTCCTGACCATTAGGATAGCGGGCCGGGCAGTATCAGTCGCCCGCGTCATCAGCATGCTGGAACGAAGTGCCCCAATTGCGGGTTTAGTCATGTGAAGTTTCACACACGCTTTTTGAAAGTTCATTTGAAAGGGAACCCTATGGGACTGACGACAACAAATTCTGAGAATGTAGGCAAGCTGATTCTGAGATTGACGACGGCCGGGCTGCTTCTCTTCCATGGCGTTTCAAAGCTTATCCATGGCATAGCCTGGATGGATGGTCCACTTGCCGCATTTCATTTGCCCTCTTTTGTATCGTATGGTGTTTATGTCGGTGAGGTTATCGCTCCGATATTTCTCATCATCGGCGTTTACACACGGGCTGCAGCGCTCATCGTCTCCTTTGACCTGTTCATGGCGTTCATACTTGTGTCCCACTCACGCATGTTCACACTCGCTCCGGGTGGGGGCTGGGGATTGGAGCTCGATGCATTCTATCTTCTCAGCGGTCTCTGCATCTTCTTCCTTGGAGCCGGGAAGTACAGCCTCGGCGGAGTTTCGGGCAGATGGAATTAGCTCTTCCTGCCCGCAATAGCATGAGCGTCTCGCTTTCCTCATTTAAGACTTAGTCCATGAGGTGTCGTCGCAATAGTGTTGACACTATCGTAACCGGGAAGTAATTTACCGGCGAGATCGTCCTTCAAGCTGAAATCGGACGCGATTGACGTTTCCGGCTCCGATCATGAAGGGCGGCTTCGAAAGATGTTTCAGGGCTCTCTGGTCAAGCTCAGGTGATGCCCAAGTTCCAACATCAGATCACTCCTCCTTCGAGTAAGCAGTAGCACTACTCTCCTGTGTTCCAGGGAATGCCCTCCGGAACTAGTTGAATGAGTCTCAAACAGGCTTAGCAACGAAACTGGAAAGGAGTTCAGCATGACCCTCGAGAAGTTGAAAGAATATCTGGACAACCACGGTGTGAAGTACGTGGTGATCAGCCACTCACTCGCTTACACATCGCAGGATATCGCCCATTCCGCCCACATACCGACAGATCTTCTCGCCAAGACAGTCATCGTGAAGGTTGATGGGAAGCTCTGCATGGCGGTTCTTCCTGCTTCCCACAGAGTTGACCTACATTTGCTCAGGGAAGTCACGGGAGCGAAAAAGGTAGAACTTGCCACCGAGGACGAGTTCTCGGGCGTATTTCATGGATGTGAACTTGGAGCGATGCCACCTTTCGGGAATATCTATGGCATGGACGTATTCGTGTCTGAGTTACTGTCAGAGGAGGCGGAAATCGCATTCAACGCCTGCTCGCACCGTGAGCTTGTGAAGATGTCGTACAGCGATTTCGCGAAGCTGGTACAACCTAAAGTAATGGAGCTTGCTGAGCCTTGAGCTTGACCAGGTATCACTAGGCTCACGTTTTTAACATTGGCATGAAGCGTAGTGTCAAATTAAATCCGCGATCGCATCCTTTGCCGGCCGGCTGCCACATGTGCTCTGCCATCATTCCCTTCGCCCGACACTGGAAGACCCAGAGGTAATAGTTGTTGCGCACTTGGAGAGGTTAATTTCTTTTTCGCCTTCAGAGATTGGTTGGTTTTTTTTGAACTTTATGGCGTTGACGGTGTTAACTTCTTTTAAACAAACGTGGTGTTGCAGAAGAACCAGCAATCGGTGGGGCGCTGCGCAGGCAGCGCCAATCCTCACCAGCTGATAATTACTGGAAGCCATGAGGAGGAATATTTGCAATGAAGATTTTCGTTGCGGGAGGAACGGGCATTTTGGGCAGAAGGGTTGTCCCACAGCTTCTTTCAATGGGACACGACGTCGTGGGTTTGGGCAGATCACAGGCGAATGAAGATTGGCTGAAGACCCACGGAGCTGAAGCCCGACGCGGGAATTTGTTTGACCGTGAGGGACTATTCGACCTTTCGGCGGACTGCGAAGCCATCATTCATCTCGCCACGACTGTTCCTTCCAAGTCAATAACCAGTCTTGTCGAATGGGTTCTTAACGATCGGACCAGCACCGAAGGAACTGCCAATCTCATTGCTGCTGCGGTGCGAAACAGCTGCAAGTTATATATACAGGCGAGCGTCACGTTTCTGTACGGGAGGCGGCATGGAGAATGGGTTGACGAATCTTGTCCCGCCGCAGACGATCTGCCACCTATGGTAAAATCTTCCGTTGATATAGAGAGACAAGTACTCCAGTCGATGGTTCATGATAAACTTCCGGCGATAATTCTCAGGTTTGGAAATGTGTATAGCTACGATTCGCCTTACACGATTTCCATGTACGATCTGATAAGCCACGGGAAATTTCCGCTCATCGAGAAAGGCAACGTGTATTGGAATCTCGTGTCGGCAGACGATGCGGCGGCAGCAGTCATCGCTGCTGTCAGGAATGGGAAACCGAACACAGGAAAGATCTTCAATGTATGTGACGATGAGCCGGTTCTGCACAGGGAACTCGTTGAGTTCCTGGCGAAATCTCTGGGCGCTCCGAAACCGGGAAGCATTCCGGTCTTTCTGGCGAAACCTGCATTGGGCTGGCACACGGTTGATTACCTTCTTCAAAACGTCAGGTGCATGAACAGGCGTGCGAAGGAGGAACTCGGGTGGCACCTGCGATATCCCACGTATCGTGAAGGACACGAAGCGATGTTGAACTTCTGGCGCAGCAGCCGCGAGCATACTGCGGGAGCGGATGGAAGCCTGGCCGCCATTTAGGACTACTTAATTTCCCCACATACTGTTATTTTCAATTCGTATGAATTGTGCCAGGATGAAGATTAGCGGAAGGTCCACGATCTAGTCGGGGAACCTCGCCTGTCATTGCGATCCATTTGCATCCAATTCATCGGCCGATAATCTGTACGACCATTTTAGAAACAGAATGGACAATTCAAAGATGAAAATCCCAATCTATCAGATTGATGCCTTCACTGACGAGAGATTTCGCGGTAACCCGGCTGCTGTGTGCTTGCTTGACGGATGGCTTCCGGACAAAACGCTTCAGGACATAGCAGCGGAAAACAACCTAGCCGAGACAGCCTTTGTCGTGGAGAAGAACAACAGTATCGAATTGAGATGGTTCACTCCAGCTGTGGAAGTAGACCTGTGCGGCCACGCAACACTTGCGACTGCTTATGCTTTCAAGGAACACCTTGGGTACAAGCCTGACGAGATCAATTTCAAAACGAAAAGCGGAATACTTACAGTCATCTATGGCGGTGACATCATGTCCATGATATTCCCGAGAAGAGCCGCTGAACCGTCCTCCGCAGCCGCTGAGATCGCCGACGCATTGAGAGCGCACCCGTTAGAAGTGCTGAAGTCCAGGGATTTCCTGGCGGTATTTGAAGACGAGAGTGCCGTGAGATCTATCGATCCCGACTTTGAAAAGATCAAGAGCCTGGATTGTCTGGGCGTCATCGTTACTGCCCCGGGGAAAGGCTCTGATTTCGTCTCCCGCTTCTTCGCTCCTCAGGCAGGGATAAACGAGGATCCTGTCACTGGATCCGCGCATACGACGCTGATTCCTTACTGGAGCGAGAGACTCAGGAAGAAGCAGATGACTGCTCTGCAGATTTCGAAAAGAGGAGGCAAACTGTTCTGTGAGGATCTCGGTGACAAAGTGAAGATAGCCGGCAAGGCCGTGACCTATCTGTCGGGAACGATTTTCGTTTGACACTTCGGGTGGCAGAAGAATCCTGAATGGTGAAAGGGCTGCGACATGCGAAACATTGCCGCATATTGTGATTTTTGTAAGATTTCCAAACGTAGAGTGAGCGAAGCCGATTGCCTGCAAGGCAACGACTTCTCTCGATCCTGGAACAAATCTTTGAGGAAAAGATGAGCTTTGAGAAATCCAATCCAAGAGAGTACTCGGCAGACCGTTCGCTGAGCGAAGTCATAATGTTTCTGACGGCGGCATTTATTTGCGTTACAGTTTTCTCCTCATATGCTTCGGCAGGGACGGTGGCGCCAAAGAGGGGTGCCGTATCCAAGGCCTATCTCGACCCGAAACTTCCCGTCGAGAAGCGCGTCGATGAACTTCTGAATCAGATGACGCTTCAGGAAAAGGTCGGACAAATGTGCCAGTACAACGCCGGGAATCCGGATGCGGAACAGCTTGCCCGGGCTGGACTGGTTGGATCGTTTCTGAATGTTACATCACCGGAAGAGATCGACAAGCTGCAAAAGGCCGCGGTCAAGGAGTCGCGGCTTGGTATTCCGATTCTCTTCGGTCTTGATGTCATACATGGATTTTCAACGATCTTTCCTATCCCGCTGGCGGAGGCGAGTACGTGGGATCCGGATATCGTGAGGACCGCTGCTTCCGTTGCGGCAAAGGAGGCCTCTTCTCAAGGGATCAGATGGACATTCGCACCGATGGTTGATATTGCGCGCGACCCCAGATGGGGGAGGATCGCCGAAGGTGCCGGCGAGGACCCATTCCTCGGGATGGCCATGGCAAGGGCTCAGGTCAAGGGTTTCCAGGGAGCGCGGTTGAGTCCGGAGAGCGATCTGGTCGCTTGCGCCAAGCATTATATCGCCTATGGCGCTGCGGAAGGAGGACGTGATTACAACACTGCTGAGGTGTCGGAGCGTACGCTTCGTGAGGTCTATCTCCCGCCATTTGAGGCTGCAGTTGGTGCAGACGTCGGCACCGTAATGAGTGCCTTTGATGACCTCGACGGCGTGCCGGCTTCTGCGAACCCTTTCACCATCAGAGATATCCTCAAGGGGGAATTGGCATTCAAGGGATTTGTCGTCAGCGATTGGGACGCGATAGGCGAATTGATTAACCACGGAGTTGCCTGTGATTCTGCAGAGGCAACAATGAAAGGGGTGCTGGCGGGAGTTGACATGGACATGATCGGCCCTTATCATAGTCACCTGGTCAAACTGGTGCGGGAAGGCAAAGTGCCGGTGCAATTGGTGAACGACGCCGTCCGCCGGATACTGAGGATAAAATTCGAGCTTGGACTCTTCGAGCACCCTTATGCCGATGTCGAGAAAGCGAAGACCGGCCTGATGCTTCCGGAATACAAAAACACGGCAAGGGAAGAGGCGAGGGAGTCGATCGTACTCCTGAAAAATGATGGGAACACCCTTCCGTTAAGCAAAGATGTGAAGTCTATCGCTGTCATTGGGCCGCTTGCAGACAGCAAAGCGGATATGCTCGGTTGTTGGCACTGCCTGGGCAAGCCGGACCCGGTCGTGACTCTTCTCGGTGGGATCAAATCGAAACTCCCTCCCACTGCTAAGGTCCTCTACGCCAGAGGGTGTGGAGTTAACGACACGTCGACCGCCGGTTTTGCGGAGGCACTGAGCGTTGCGAAGGAAGCCGACGTCGTCGTGCTCGCGATAGGAGAGAGAGCGAACATGTCAGGAGAGGCAGAGTCAAGGTCGTCCCTCGATATTCCTGGCGTGCAGGAAGAACTAGCCAAAAAGTTGGTTGCACTCGGAAAGCCGGTGGTGGAAGTTCTGATGAACGGCCGCCCCCTTTCGATCGATTGGTCGGCCAAACATGTGCCGGCAATTCTTGAAACATGGTTCCTTGGCACTGAGGCTGGGAACGCGATCTCGGATGTTTTGTTTGGCGACTACAATCCGAGCGGCAAACTCCCCGTCACATTTCCGAGAACAGTAGGACAGGTGCCGATCTATTATAACCATATGAATACCGGTCGTCCACCTTCAGCAGCACACTTCACTTCGAAATATATAGACATACCCTGGACTCCGCTATTCCCGTTCGGGTATGGATTGAGCTACACGAAGTTCGATTTCTCTGATCTCAACGTCGCGGCGGACCCTGGCATTAAGGATCAATTCTTAGTCACAGTCGATGTGACCAATGCGGGTGAACGGAGCGGTACTGAGATAGCACAACTCTACATCAGGCAGAAGTGTGCGTCCGTGACAAGACCTGTTGAACAGTTAGCAGGTTTCCGGGAAGTAGCGCTGGCGCCCGGCGAAACCAAGACAGTTAGCTTCATCCTTACGCCGTTTGACATCTCGTTCATTAACGCGAAAATGGAACGCGTGGTGGAGTCCGGCGATCTCGATGTGATGGTAGGCGGCAACTCGGTGGATCTGATTTCAAAAACTGTCAAGATACAGAAGTCGATGCGTGTTTCGAACAAGCTCCCGATATTCTGATGACGTACGTTCGACTGCGCCTACGATCTTTCGGAAGGCGATTGATGTGTTTGGATGATACAGGATTATTGCCGTGAGACGCTGCGCGTCGGTGGCTTGATGACTCTCAAGAGAGAATCTTCGAATGCCTGAAATGGAGCGTGCCATCATGTTGACTGTTATTGCGATACTGCTGTTTGCAGGTGTGCAGGCGAAGGCTCAAGACTCAATATCGGGAAGAGGTGGGCCTGTGCCCGTCGACTCCGTCGACCTGGGCAGGTATGTCGGAACGTGGTACGAGATTGCCAAGATACCTAATTCATTCCAAAGCAAGTGCGCAATGAACACCACCGCCACGTACAAGTTGAGAGACGACGGCAGAATAGACGCGGTCAACGAGTGTGTTGAGAGCGATGGCAGCGTGAATGTGGCCAGGGGTATCGCGAGAGTCGTTGATCCACAGACGAACTCGAAGTTGAAAGTGAGTTTCGTGAGTATACTCGGAATCAATTTGTTCTGGGGAGACTACTGGATAATCGGATTGGACAAGGACTACAAGTACGCCGTTGTCGGAACCCCGTCTCGCAAGTATGGCTGGATACTGAGCAGAACGCCGTCACTCTCCCCTAGGAGTCTGTCGGAAATTGCCGTGCGAAATGGATCTGGTAACCTACAGATCTTCTTGAGTTTCGCGATGTGTTGACCCGGCGGAGTCCAAAATATCCAGGAGAGCACCTCCAGCCTTGAAATTCTCAAGTACACCGCCTAAGATTTCATCGGTATGCATAAACAAACAGTTTGTGTTACCCTTCATGACTATTAGCTATCGGCACTACCGATAGCTCACACCACAGCATTACGCTGAATTTCCCAATTCTCTTGTCAAAAACACTTTCCGAAGAGATCCTTCGGAGAAAGGGAGCACCAATGAAACGGACGAAAGTAGTAATCCTGGGGGCGGCGGGTAGAGACTTCCATAATTTCAATACTGTCTACAGGGACAATGATCAGTATGAGGTCGTTGCCTTTACTGCAACACAGATTCCGAACATTGACGGCCGGAAATATCCGGCTGAACTGGCGGGAAAGCTGTACCCGAAAGGGATCCCTATATTCGCAGAGTCACAGCTTCCACAGCTTGTGAAAGAAAATGGTGTCGACGAAGCAGTGTTTGCCTACTCGGATGTATCATTCAACTATGTGATGGCAATGGCTTCTCAGGTGAACGCGCTCGGGGCGGACTTCAAACTTCTTGGAGCAAAGAGCACCATGCTCGAAAGCAAGGTACCCGTCATCGCAGTAGTAGCCGTGCGAACAGGTTCCGGCAAGAGCCAGACATCTCGGAAAGTGTGCAGCCTCCTGCGCGAGAAGGGTCTGCGCGTTGTCGCAGTTCGTCATCCCATGCCTTATGGTGACCTCGTGCAGCAGAAGGTGCAGCGATATGCGAGCATCGAGGACCAGAAGAAATATGAGTGTACGATCGAGGAGATGGAAGAATACGAGCCTCACATTACAAATGGCACTATCATTTATGCAGGCGTGGACTACGAAGCGATCCTCCGCGAGGCCGAAAAGGAAGCAGATGTCATAGTTTGGGACGGCGGCAACAACGATACCTCATTCTATCGCCCCGACCTGACTATCACCGTGGCCGATCCTCACAGGCCGGGGGACGAAGTTTCGTATTACGCGGGGATGGAAAATATTCTCCTGGCTGACGTCGTGGTAATAAACAAAGTCGAGACAGCCCCTCGCGGGAACGTGGACACCGTGCGCAAGAACGTCATTGCCGTCAATCCGGATGCAAAGATAATCGAAGCCGCGTCACCGGTGACGGTGGATGACGAGTCATTGATTCGCGGGAAGAGAGTCCTCGTGGTCGAGGACGGCCCGACGCTAACCCACGGCGGGATGTCATACGGTGCCGGGGTGATCGCGGCGCAGAAGTTCGGTGCGAGCGAGCTCATCGACCCGCGAAGGTGGGCGGTCGACTCAATCTCGGAGACATTCAGGAAGTATCCAAAAACAGGCACATTACTCCCGGCGATGGGATACGGCAACAAGCAGGTTAAGGACCTGGAAGAGACGATCAACCGGGTGGATTGCGACACTGTAGTGATCGGGACTCCCATCGACCTTCGGCGCGTGGTGAAGTTGAAAAAACCGTCGGTCAGAGTGCGGTATGAGCTTGCTGAAATAACTAAGCCTGGCATCAAAGAAATATTGGATGGATTTCTGACAGAACATAAATTGTCTTGAGTTCCACTGCGTGACATAGTCGTTGGCAGAATATTCCGGAAATTGCGCGCAAACGTGATCGTTCGCATGACGTCGTGGATTCTGGAGGAATATTACTGCCATAGAAAAAGGAATTTTCAGATTTGCTGCATAAGGAGAGAATTGAATGAAGAGAGATTTCATAAGTATTGGCGATTGGTCATCGAAGGAATTGCACAGGCTTCTTGGCATTTCTGCCGATATGAAAGTCCGTCCGGGAAAATACAAAGACTCTATCCGAGGCAAATCGGTGGCTCTGATATTCGAGAAACAGTCCTTGCGCACTCATGTCACCTTCGACGTCGGCATCTACCAGCTCGGTGGTCATTCGGTTTACCTCACGCAGTCGGATATCAATCTGGGCAAACGTGAGAGTATATATGATGTATCCAAGAACCTTGAAAGATGGATGGACGCTGTGGTCGTCAGGACGTACGCTCACCAGTCCTGCGTAGACATGGGACGATACGCTGAGATACCGGTCATCAACGCTCTGACCGACTATGAGCACCCTTGCCAGGCTGTCGGCGACTTTCTTACAGTTGCTGAGCATGTCGGCAAGCTGAAGAAGAAGAAATTTGTGTTTGTCGGCGATGGCAACAACGTCTGTAATTCGCTCATGCTCATGGCTGCGAAGATGGGAATGGATTTCGTCGCGGCGACTCCGGAAGGATATGAGCCGTCTCCGGAAGTGTTGAAGCTGTCCAGGAAAGCAGGGAAGGAAAGCGGTGCGACGATCCAAGCTCTGCACGATCCTGCGGAGGCTCTTCGCAATGCGGATGTCGTTTACACAGATGTCTGGGTCAGCATGGGACAGGAAAATGAGAAGGAAGAGAGGTCGAAAGCCTTTCAAGGCTATCAGGTAAACAAGCAGCTGATGAAGCTGGCGAAGAAGACTGCGATATTTATGCATTGTCTTCCTGCGCACCGAGGTGAAGAAGTTACAGACGACGTCATCGATTCAAAACAATCGGTCGTTTGGGACGAGGCCGAGAACAGATTGCATTCACAGAAAGCAGTTATCTATGCCCTGATCAAGGGGTGAGCATGTGAACAACGCGGTTTTGGTGGCTGTCGGCGGAAACTCGCTGATCCGGGCAGGTCAGCGCGGCACAATTGACGAGCAGATCGATAATGCACATGTGACTGCTTCGCATATCGCGGACATTGCAGCGCTCGGCTACGGCCTGATTATTACTCATGGGAATGGCCCGCAAGTCGGCTCGCAACTCCTGCGCTCGGAGGCTGGATCCGCTCAGACTTACACACAACCTCTTGACATATGTGTCGCGGCCACACAGGGCGAGATTGGGTACATCCTACAGAACACGCTGCGTTCCGAACTGAGGAATCGCGGGATCGAGACTCCGATCGCGACGATTGTCACGCAGGTGAAAGTGAACAGGCTGGATCCGGCTTTTCAAAATCCAAGCAAACCGGTCGGTCCGTTCTATGACAAGGAAGACGCAGAGAGAAAACGTGAGGAGCTGGGCTGGCATGTCGTTGAAGACGCATCGCGAGGATACCGCAGGGTTGTTCCATCCCCCCGGCCAGTCGGTATAATCGAGATAGATGCGATACGAAGATGTGTGGAGGACAACATCATCGTGATCGCTGTCGGCGGCGGCGGGATACCGGTCGTTCCGGAGGGCGGCCGGATAACCGGGATTGAGGCTGTGATTGACAAGGATATGAGCTCGGCCCTCCTCGCGGGCGAGCTGGGGTTGAAGACGATGATTGTTTCCACAGATGTCGATTTCGTGTACGTCAACTATAGAAAAGATGGTCAGGCAGAAATTAAGGAGATGACGGCTGCTGAAGCGGCAAGATATCTCGCTGATGGACAGTTTCCGATGGGGAGTATGCGACCCAAGATTGAAGCGGCAGTAGACTTCATCAGCCGCGGCGGAGAAGAAGTAATTATTACAAGTCCGCGTCATCTCGTTGAAGCTGTCAAGGGCAATTATGGCACTCACATAAGAAGGGGGGACTAGCATGAGACTACGGCATGTTATCGAATCGCAGCAGTTCACGGTGCCCACGTTAATGGAACTCTTCGCACTTGCGGACGGCATGGAACGCATTATCGCGCGTGGAGGGACGTCTGATTACAGCAACAAAATAATGGCATTGCTGTTCTACGAGCACTCGACGCGAACAAGATTCTCCTTTGAGTCTGCGATGTTGAGGCTCGGGGGCAAGGTGCTGGCGACGGAAAACGCCAACCAGTTCTCGTCGGTTATGCATGGCGAGACTTTGGAAGATACCGTTCGTGTCGTCAGCAACTATTCGGATGTCATCGTGATAAGGCATAACGAGATCGGCGGTGCGGCGCGCGCCGCGGAAGTATCATCGGTCCCCGTGATTAACGCGGGAGACGGCAAGGGAGGGCAACATCCGACGCAGGCGCTTCTTGATCTATACACCATACACCGTGAAATAAGAACGATCGACGGCGTTAAGATAGCTATGGTCGGAAACCTTGCCGACGGACGAACGGTAAGGTCTCTAACCTATCTTCTCGGCAAGTTCGAGCGGGTGAAGCTTTATTTCATCGCGCCGAAGACTTTGCAGATGAAGCCGGATATCATCGGCTATCTCCAACATCATAATGTGTGGTACACGGAGGAAGAGGACCTTCGCAAGATAATCAACGAGGTCGATGTCGTCTATATGACGAGGCTTGAGCCGGCGGACAGGGAAGGGGTGGATCCGATCCATTACTACATCGATGAGACGTTGATGAAGTTTCTCGCGAAGAAGGCTATCGTCATGCATCCGCTTCCACGTGCAAGTGAGATTTCACCGAATGTCGATGGTGACCCCCGGTCCGCTTATTTCCGCCAGACCAGGAACGGGATACTTGTCAGGATGGCGCTGCTGGCTTCGGTATTGGACGGGTGAAGCGGAACTCCGACCACCGTCTCATTGCCCGCCTTCCTCCAGTCACCTTGTCGTTCAGCGCAAAGACGCGGTTCGCACCAGGGTCTTGGTGACAACCGAAAGTTGCATAACCGCAGAAAACGGGCATGGAGCGGTATAACCGTTGAGAGGGATGAACCGGAGTGGCGTAACGTGACCATAGGCGAAGATTTTGACACGACCGGCGACCTACCTTCCTTGAAAACTTATCCATGGCATGGTAACTTACACGGTGAAGCGAGAATGTTTACCAAGTTTTCGGAGTTGAATTGATTCTCACCCTGTGCAAAGCCAAGATCCACCGGGCCCGTGTCACGGAAGCGGAGCTCTACTATGAAGGAAGCCTCACTGTGGACACCGAACTTCTCAAGGCGTCAGGAATCCTGCCGTATGAGAAAGTTCAGGTAGTGAACGTGAACAACGGTGAACGCTTTGAGACCTACATTATCCCCGGGAAGGCGAATTCCGGGGTGATATGCCTGAATGGTCCGGCAGCCCGTCTTGGGACCGTAGGGGATGAAGTGATCATAATCGCTTATGCCGAATTCGAAGAAGCGGAGGCTAGCTCCTATCAGCCCACGGTGGTTCTTGTTGACAAGGAGAACAGGATCAGGCAGGTCATAAAAGGACATCTCGAAGAACCGGAAGGCGTAGCATAGGACGATGACCTCGAGACCACTCAAGACTATCGTGATGGCAGCCGGCCAGGGGAAAAGGATGCTTAATACCGAGATCCCCAAAGTAATGCATGAGCTTAACGGTAAGCCGCTTGTGGACCATGTGGTGGACTTGGCACTGAGACTCGGTACATCCCCGGTGATCGTCATCGTCGGATTCAAACGCGATATTGTAATTGAGCATCTCACTCGTCAGTACGACAGTACTGTGGCATTTGCTGTTCAGGCCGAGCAGCTGGGGACAGGGCACGCTGTCCTGCAAGCGGAGGAACTTCTTGGGGACTTCGACGGAGATGTGCTTGTCTTGTCCGGCGACGTCCCCCTTCTCACCGAGAAAACCCTGCAAAATCTCGTAAATTCGCACATTGAGACAGGGGCGGTGATGACTGTCCTCACGGCTAAGGTTGACGACCCGACAGGATATGGCAGAATCGTCAGATTGCCGGACGGTTCCGTTGATAGAATAGTCGAACACAAGGATGCATCTCCGGACGAAAGAAAGACCAGCGAGGTAAACTCCGGCATTTATGTTTTCAAGACAAAGGAGTTGTTCGAGGCTCTTCATCAATTAACACCGGAGAATTCACAGCACGAATACTATCTCACCGACGTATTCGGTTACTTTGTGCGCCGCGGCATGAGAGTTAGTGCCGTTCTGGCAGAGAACTTTGACGAAACGAGAGGTATTAATACAATCGACCAGCTCAAGCAAGCGGAGTTGGCACTTAAGTCTAACAGTCACGTTTTTGGGAGTTGAAGATGAGTACCCTACCGGATCAGAAGAAGATGATCGAAGCTTTGAGGTACAAAACCTCCAGAATGCTCTCGAAGGACAGGTATGACTACGAGATGTATGTCAAACGGGATAAAGACGATGAGGATCTTGACTCAATATCAATAAAGAGGCTCAAGGAGATTTTCGAGAAGTACGCAGACAGCAAGTACAAGTAAGCTGTTTGTCGCGATCCCGTCTGCCGGGGCCAGTGACAGGTCAGGATACCGGAAGGAATCCTGTAACTATGGTTGCCGATCCCGATCCTGATTCTCAGTCAGGATAGTCTCACTTTTCCGTCCCCCAATTCAGACGATTTCCGGCGTATTCAGCGTATGGGTGTGACGCCGGACAAATTCCCCCAAAAAAATGTTTGGCGAATTCCAATAATTGGTTTAAAATATACGTGGCAGTTCCCACGACTTGGAACAGAGAGGGCCCAGAGTGGGACTTTCAATGCGCGGTGCTGAATGACGAGACCATGTCAGGCACCTGAGGCGATGGTTTGGACTCAGTCTCTGTCTGCAGGAATCCTGCGGGCAGTGAGCGTTGCGAATCATGAACTAGACTTGGAGGAAAAATGAAAGGACCATTCAACCGCGGTCTGGCTATCAGGCTGATCGCTGTGGTTTTCGTGGGGATGGCCATTCTCGTTACAGGCGAATCCGATGCTGCCCGCTATTCATATGACAGCACGGTTGTACCGGAGAATTCCATTCCCAAATTGGATCGACAGACATACATCTTTCTTACTGAATACGGGAAGGAACTCCAGAACGTCAGCGACACCTACGGGATTGACTGGCGACTGGCTCTGGCAGTTCTTCGGCAGGAATCTGCGTTTGACCCGAGCGCTCTGTCCGACAAAGGCGCGGAGGGATTCATGCAGATTATGCCTTCTACTGGACTCGCGTTGGCTTCTCTGCATAACATCGACGATATTTCAGACCCGGATATGAACATAAGACTTGGCGTCATTCATCTCAGAGATATGCTCAGGTCCTTCCCTGATGCAGAGAGCAAGAACCGGCTTGAGCTGGCTCTCGCCGCTTACAATTGTGGCCTGTCACGTGTTCAGGACGCTCAAGCGGTTGCCCAGTTCCTCGGAGATAAACCGGACTCCTGGATCGCGGTGAAGTCCGCTCTTCCGCTTCTATCGGTGAGATACGCTCCGCTTCAGCGACATATTTGGAGTGCAGGCAGGCCGACATCCGGCTACTTCGGTGAATATGACCAGACCCTTACCTATGTTGAAAATGTGATGCACTATTACAATATTTATCGGAATGTTCTCCATAGATAATGAAGACTGAATGTAGCGTTGACAGGCGGCGGCCCGGCTCAATCGGGGTGGCCGCCTTTTTTTGTTCACTCGTCCTGATATTTCCCCCACTTGCGCACGCCCAACCGCCCAAATGGGACGTCAGCATATTCAGGAGTATCAATGATTACCGGTCAGGTTTTCTGGACGCCACCGTCGGGACAAATGACAATCTGGTTCTGCCAATCGCAATAGCAACTCCAATCGTGTTCGCCGGAACCGGACTCGCCAAGGACGACGCCTACACTTTCGACACGGGAGTAATGGTAGGTGTTTCCGAGGCGCTCGCATACGTCCTTTATTATCCGATCAAGAATTTTGTGGTAAAACGGGAGCGGCCGTATGTGGCGCTTTCCGGAGTTCACACCGGCCACCTCGATAGTGCGGATAAATACTCAATGCCTTCCGGACACACTACTGCGGCATTTGCCATCGCAACCGCATTGACCCTTCGCTATCCCAAACCTTACGTCTATATCCCGGCATATGCCTGGGCGGCGTTCGTGGGTTACGGGCGCGTATACCTCGGGCTTCACTATCCCAGTGATGTTGTGGCGGGCGCGCTGCTCGGGACTGCGTCAGCGCTGGCCGTTCACATCTTCGCTCGGCAGATAACAAAGCTCCGGGAGGATGTACTCGGAGATGATCTGGGAATTCAGCTCAGCGCGGCGCCCACTCTCATAAACTTGAGAATAACTTTCTAACAAGATGCCTCCCTCAAGGCCGAACGGCGCCAGACTTGCTGTCGGGTACATCCTCATATGCGTGATATGGGGGACGACATGGCTTGCCATAAAATTCTCCATTTTTACCCTGCCCCCTTTCTTCAGTGCCGGTCTTAGGTTCGCGATTGCTTCGCTGCTGATCGTCGTAGTGTTGAAGTTCAGGAGATACAAGTATCGTTTCAATTTCAAGGAAACAATATTCCTTCTCCTGGTAGGCGTGGGATCGTTCAGTGTGCCGTACGGTCTCGTTTACTGGGCTGAGGGGAGGATTACATCCGGCTTGACTGCGGTGACCTTCGCCGTCATGCCCTTCTTTGCTGCAATACTGTCGAAGTTGTTCCTCAAGACTGAGGAACTCACCTTCTGGAAGGTGTCCGGTATACTTCTCGGCTTCTCCGGGTTGATCGTGATCTTTGGTGGCGATTTGAAAATTGGCTCGCTCGGTGCTGCTGCTGGAATTTTCGCCGTTGTAGCCAGTGCTTTCCTGAATGCTGTTGTAGCGGTCAGCGTGAAGAAACACGGTTATCATATAGACCCAATTTTCATAAATCTCATTCCGATGGGTCTCGGCGCGGTGACGCTTCTTGGGACAAGCTTCTTCACGGAGGACTGGGGCAAATTGGTGTTCAACCGGTCGACAGTGCTGGCGATCCTCTATCTCGCCGTGTTCGGTTCAGTAATAGCTTTTGCAGTTTACTTCTATCTCCTCAAGCATATCAGCGTGGTGCTTCTCTCGATGACATCTTTCATTACTCCGCTCCTGGCGATAGTATCGGGAGCAGTGGTATTGAACGAGAAGTTTCCCGCAGGGACGCTCGTGGGTTCCGGAATGATCCTGGGTGGTGTGCTGTTGATGAATTTGTACGGAGAGCGCCGGTCGAGGACAGGTCCGGCTTCTTCGAACGAAGGGGAGGTGTCGATCAAATGAGAGTCACGGTCATGATCCTGCTCGTTTTGTCGTCCTTTGCCTTTGCCAGGCAGGAGCTGTCAAGGCGCTATGCGGATTTCAGGTATTCGGCAGAGAATGTCCCGGCTCCGGCATCGACTATTTTGCACTCGTACGATGTGCTGAACTACAAGTTGTACATGGACTGGTACGACATTCTTTCGCATCGGGACACAATCTTCAATGGCAAGATGGAGATTACCTTCCGCCCGTCCCTCGAATTTCCCCTCGATTCGATTCGTCTCGATAATGACCCCACGTATCTTGCTGTTGATTCGGCATTTGAGGATGGTGTCTCCCTCAGGATGAGCAGTGCGGCTGGAAAACTCGCCGTCGTCCTGAGCACGCCCTTGTACGCGGGTGACTCGGCCACGGTGGATCTCTACTATCATGTCACCGATCCGGGTGTCGCTCCGAATCCGGATTCACTTCAAAGAGGGCTGTATCTTTACTATGAAGGAAAACCGCCATCCAATCCGAGCTCGACTTCGGTACCGCATACGATCGCATACACAATGAGTGAGCCGAGCGATGCGAGATACTGGATGCCCTGCTATGACGACCCGTCAGACAAAGCGTTTTGTGAGATATCCGTGAGAGTGCCGGACGGTTTCGTTGCAGCTTCCAATGGGACACTCGACAGCACAATAGACAACGGCGATGGCAGCACGACCTTCTACTGGAGTGAAGATTATCCCATCGCCACCTACTTGATGTGCGCGACTGCTGGGCCGTTCTCGGTAATAAAGAAGACGGCAGATATCGACGGCAAAATGATCCCAGTCGAGTATTACGTTTATCCCGAAGACAGTTCACAGGCAGTCAGCAATGGAGAGTGCGATATCGACTCCGTGGTTTCCATGATCGAGTTCTACACTTCTATTTACGGCGACTATCCCTTCGACAAATATGGAATGACTGGGATACAGCCCTTCAGATACGGCGGCATGGAACACCAGACGATAACCACTCTGAACAGGGGGTACGAATTCAGTCGGAGAGTTGTCGCGCATGAGCTGGCTCATCAGTGGTGGGGAGATATGGTGACCTTGGGGACATGGAAAGATATCTGGCTGAACGAGAGTTTCGCGACCTATTCTGAGGCAATGCAGCTTCAGCACACCAGCGAGACCTCGTTTGAGGATGAAATGAATTTCTATGCCAGTCAGTTCTTCATTGAGGACAGCACGCAGAAGAGATATGCGATCTACGCACCACCATCCGGCTACATATTCGGTCTCGCGGAGTACTACAAGGGAGCTTGGGTCCTTCACATGCTCAGGAACATTGTCGGCGACACGACATTCTTTGATATCTTTCGAAGGTACAGGGCTGACTATGAATACGGGAACGCAGTGACTTCTGATTTTGTGAGTATTGTTGACACAGTGACAAACACGGACATGAGATGGTTTTTCAACGAGTGGATCAATTACCCTGGATATCCTGTATACACGAAGTCGTACTCGCAAGTCGGTGACTCTCTCTCGGTCACGATCAACCAGATTCAGGCGGATGGTGTTCCAATCTTCAGGATGCCGATGACAATCGCCATCTATTCGGGTGGACAGAGAACTCTTCTCAATTTCACGGATTCGCTGGAGGTACAAACCTTCAGAACATATTTTCAGGGGAAGGTGGATTCGGTGGTGTTGGATCCTTTCAACAAGATCCTTGCCCGTTTTCCTGGTCAGAGCCTGACGGACGTCGGCAGCATAGACAAAAGTCCCGAGACGTATTCGCTGCTGCAGAATTATCCAAACCCTTTCAACGGCATGACGAAGGTCGTTTATCATCTTTCCTCGCCCGGGCTCGTGTCGCTCGAATTGTACGATGTACTTGGGAGGAAAATTGAGACCCTTGTCCACGGGTTTCAGCCGTCGGGCCTCCACGAAGTCTCGTTGAATGCGGGAACGCTTGCCAGCGGGGTTTATATTTGCAGGCTTACCACTCCCAATAGTCGTATGACGACAAAAATTGTTTTGGAGAAGTAGCTTATCGATAAATCTGAGATACAGTCAGGGAAAGAAGGGAAGCCGGAAAAGGCTGTCGCATTGAAGAAGTTAAGGCATCCGTAATGATGAACTACCTTCGATTTGACTTTTCTTAGTTCGACTTATAGCTTAAGCACTTGTAAAAAAGAGATTTCATGAAACAAGAATACATCGATGTGCCGAAAGACTCTGAAGGCATAGATCTTAAGAAAGTGAAGGTGGTTGTAATAACCACCGTAATGCTGTCTTTCATTTCATACTGGCGTGCGTCGGCTGTCGTCGTGTCGGACCTTGGCTCGAGCGCATTCTACGCACTGGGTATCGCTGAGAAAGCTGTCGGTCCATCTGCTCCCTGGTTCATATTGTTCGTGATGTTGTTCGCGTACGGAATAAGAGCGGTGTACATCGAGTCTTCGAGCATGTTCGTGCGTGGGGGAAGTTACCGCGTCGTCAAGAAGACGCTTGGCAGCGGTTTTGCGAAGGTTGCGGTATCGGCTCTTGTCTTCGATTATCTGATCACTGCTCCTATCAGCGCGGTCTCCGCTGGACAGTATCTGGAGGGCCTGCTGAATTCCATCTTTCACTCGCTTGGAATGAACGTGCAGGTGCCCGGCAACGCGGTGGCAGTTGGGGCCGCTGTTCTGATCGAGCTCTATTTCTGGCGCAACAACATCATTGGCATCGAAGAGTCGAGTGAGAAAGCTCTCAGAATTTTCCAGGTGACAACGGTCCTTGCCGCAATGCTCTTCGTCTGGTCTATCGTGACGATATGCATCCGTGGCGTCACGCTGCCGCCATTCACTGTCAATCTTTCTCCGGATGCTCTCGGATGGCTAAAGAATGTCGACTGGCTAAAGACGATCGGCTTTGTGGGAGTCATCGTCGGCATGGGACACTCTGTCCTCGCTGTCAGCGGAGAAGAAACGCTTGCTCAAGTCTACAGGGAGATAGAATCGCCAAAGCTGAAGAACTTGAAAAAGACAGCCCTAATAATGTTTGTCTTCAGCTTCATTTTCACCGGGCTGAACTCCCTCTTCGGAGGAATGATAATTCCACAACAAGAGCTACTGGGCAAATACAATGACAATGCGCTGAGCGGATTAGCCATGAACCTCGTCGGCCCACACGCCGCGCTCCTCGGTCTCCAGATGTTCGTCGTCGTCGTCGGGTTCTTGATCCTGGCGGGCGCGGTGAACACGTCCCTTATCGGAGCGAACAGCGTGCTTAACCGCGTCGCCGAAGACGGGGTGCTCCACGAGTGGTTCAGGAAGCCGCATCACCGCTACGGCACGTCCTACAGGATCATAAACCTGCTGGCTATCCTGCAGCTGCTGATGATCATCGGGAGCCGCGGGGATGTCTTTCTTCTCGGTGAAGCGTACGCCTTTGGAGTCGTGTGGACTTTTGTGATGACCACATTCTCGATACTCATGCTGAGGTACAAGGATAAATCGCCGCGTGAATGGAAAGTACCTCCAAACATAATGATCGGTAAATTTGAATTGCCCATTGGACTGATCTTTGTCTTCCTGGTTCTGTTCGGACTTGGTTTCACGAACCTCTTTACCAAGCCGATAGCTACCGAAGGCGGTGTCACTTTTACAGTCTTGCTGTTCGGGTTGTTCGCATTTTCGGAAAGGGCCAATAAGAAAATACACGAAGGACGGGAGATCGATCTCGAAAGATTCAATGTATATGCTCAGGACAGCCTCACTGCAGAGGCGGTGGGCTGCAAGCACAAACAGCGGAAACTGGTCGCGGTGAGGGCACCGAACAGGCTTCACCATCTCCAGCGATGTTTAGAAGAGAACGACCCTGATGAAGTGGACATCGTAGTGATGACCGCGAAAGTCATTCCGGGCCAGAGCACTGCCGTCAGGCAAACCATAGATTTGCCGGAGGAGGAAGTATTCAGCGAGGTGATCAAGCTTGCAGAGAAGGAAGGAAAGACGATCCTGCCTATCGTGGTTCCAACAAACAACGCCGCGTACGCCGTTGCTCATACGACCGTCCAGTTGGGTGCAGAAGAAGTTTTTCTCGGAGCTTCCGAGCGATATCCTGCAGAGTATCAGATGCAACAGTTTGCTCTCTATTGGGGTATGGTCGAGGCTGACGAGAACCATCACGTTGCTGTGCGAACTGTCGGTCCAACTGGAGAGATCAGATTCGAGCTTTAGCGCAGTTGTGCAGGACGTTGCCCCGGGAACTCGTTTGTGTGTCTGTCAGGATTCGCATTTTCAGGGGATGCAGACTGACTTCTAAGTACACCTTGAAATGCAATAGATAACATTACGAAGGTTCTTAGGGCAGGATCGGTGAATGTCTCTAGCTTGAATGAGTCCTCACTGAGGACTTTCGCAAGGTTTCTCTTAGGCGGAATTTCGCGGGTTTGCTTTTTGTTGTGTCTTTTGTGATATTTTTCTCGGTACAATCACTGGTTGAGAATCCATCATCGGCTGTGCCCACACGGCCGAAGTTATCTCACTAACAATCACTAACTGCAAGGGCCTGACAATCGTGAAAAGTGTCGCATTAATTGGCACTGGCCTGATGGGGAAACCCATGGCGATGAATATTCTTAAGAAGGGTTTTCCACTCGTGGTTCATAATCGGACCTTGTCAAAGACGGATGAGCTTGCAAAGATTGGTGCCCGCATCGCGAAGAGCCCTCGTGAAGCGGCAACGTCGGCGGATGTGATAATCACGATGCTGTCGGACATCGAAGCCGTGGAGTCGGCGTTGTCCGGCGAAGAAGGAATCCTCCGTGCCTTGGAAGGAGGTAAAATCTATGTCGACATGAGTACCATTACGCCCGAGGCATCGAAAAGATTCGCATCGCTTGTCGAAGCGACCGGGGCGAAGATGCTCGATGCTCCAGTGGCAGGAAGCACCAACGTCGCCGAAAAGGGAGAACTGACAATAATGGTGGGCGGCGATCCAAGGGTGCTCGATGAAGTCAGGGAAGTGCTCCAAGCTATGGGTAAATTCATCTTCCATATCGGAGATCATGGTTCAGCAGTGGCACTGAAACTTATTGTGAACCATTTCATATCCGGCATGGCTGCATTGCTTGCCGAGGGACTCGTCCTTTCAGAGAAGCTCGGGATCGATCCTTCGATTTTTTCGAACGTCTTGAACTCCAGTGTGGCAAGATCGCCGGTGTACGATATGAAGACTCCCAAGATGGTCTCCGGCAATTTCACAGCCCAGTTCCCACTGAGACTACTGGTCAAAGATTTGAATTACATCAGCCGGACTGCGGGGGAGACGGGAGCGAAAATACCAGTCCACTCGAGCGTCCGGGATTTGTTTTCTGCGGCGAATGACAAAGGATACGGAGAGCTGGACTTCTCCGCGATTTTTAAATTCCTTGCGTCAAAGTAGTAGAACGCCGACCGATCGGTTCGTGGGCGGCGAAGCATTGACGGGTATTCTGGAGCGAGTATTCCGATCAGCCTTCACTAGGAGAGAATGCATTTGACAGATAAAGAGAAGATAAGAAAAGCGGTTCTCAAGCTGCGAGAACAGCTTGATCAGGAAGAGGCGGTGCAGAGGAGCAAGAGCGTGTTAAGGCACCTGGAGAACTTGCCTGAATACAGGAATGCCGGACTGGTACACACTTACATCTCCTCGAGGCCGAACGAAGTTGACACTATAATGTTGATCGCTCGGTCATTTGCCAGGGGGAAGAGGATCGCCGTGCCGGTAATTACCGACAAGAAGGAAAGAAGGATTGAAACCTCTGAGCTTATGAACATCGGCGATCTCACAGATGGTCCATTCAACATAAAAGAGCCCAAGGTCTTCTCTGCGGTCTCATCGGAGGAGATCGATCTCTTCGTGGTTCCCATCATAGCAGCCGACAGATCGGGAAACAGAATAGGATGGGGATTCGGATACTATGACAAATTTTTGAAGTCTCAGAAGAAGCCTATCGTGGCTCTTGCTTATAACTTCCAGATAGTGGATGCCATTAAGGCATCTGACACGGATGTGAAAGTTGACTATATTGTGACCGAAAGCGAGATTATCAAAACAAATGCCCGGCACTGACGACATCAGATAAGAGAATTAATTATGGATGATCAGAATTCCGAAACACGCGAGAGGTCCCATAAGCTTTACAAATCCTCGTCTGACAGGATCGTGGACGGAGTGTGCGGAGGCATTGCTGAGTACATCGGAACAGACGCCACTGTAATTCGCCTCCTGATGGTAGCATTCTCAATCCTCAGCATTGGTGCTGGAGTGATCTTCTACATTATTGCCATGATCGTCATCCCCACGGAGCCGATAAGTCACGAACCGCCGTCTGAACCGTCGGATGTGAGGACGCAATCGACCGGAGGAGCGACTGTGACTCTCGTCCTAGGCATCATCATCGTCATCATTGGAGTCACGCTGCTCTTCAATTACTACGACATCGTTCCGGTTACTCTGATCTTTCACCAGTTTGGCAGGCTTGCTCTTCCGGTAATTTTCATATTGATAGGGGGTGCTCTGCTTCTAGGGAGGGAAAAGAAGAAAAACTCAAGTGGGAATGATCAAAACGAGAGTGTTGATACGGGAGTGGAGAAGAAAAGACTCGCGCGGTCCGTGCGCGACAAGAAGATCGCCGGAGTCTGCGGCGGTCTGGCTGAATACTTTCATGTCGACTCGACCATTGTGCGACTCGCATACGTAGTCCTTGCATTTGCGTCGTTCGGACTTGCGCTGATTCTGTATGTTGTGTGTGCTTTCATCATTCCAAAGGAGGTTAGCTGATGAGCACTGTAGTTGAAAGAAAGAGCCACTTTGGTACTTTTCTTCTCGGCCTTTTCCTGCTCCTTTTTGGGGTCCTTCTATTGATCAGTCGGGCAGGAGTCCTGGATTTGAATTTTACGAGGATAGCAGCATTCGCGGTACTCGTCGTTGGCGGCTTCGAAGCCATTACCGCGTTCGCCTCTTCAGACCAGCGAAGATTGTTCTGGGGATCAGTTCTCTTTCTGTCTGCGATGCTAGTGTTACTCGTCTCATACGAATACATACCGGATTCCTGGAGTCAGATTTGGCCGTCGGCCCTTGTCATCCCGGGACTCACTTTCCTTATGTTGTTCTTCTCAAATCTGAAGGAATACGTCCTGCTGATAATCGCCATTTTGTTCATTGGCACGGGATGGATCGGTTTGATGACCCGGAGAGGTGATTTCGGTTTCGGTGAAGGGGCATTCGGTATACTCCGGTTCCTTGTGCCGGTGGCGGTCGTTGCTGCTGGCGTGTACATCATCTGGAAGAACTTCTCCAAGACTCGCGCGTAAGACAGTGATATAGATCCGTTCCGCTGCCGCGGGTTCGGGAACGAAAAGCGTATATTCGATGGTCTCACATGTGAATTGAGACCGGAGTGTAGTGTTTGACAATTGCGCTGTCTTCCGTGCGATGTTTCTAAAACGACGAGGACGTATGGAACACACTCTCTTGAACGAGCAGAAAGCACCGACACGTACCCACTATGAGATTCTGCTCATGAGCTGGGCGGGATGGGTATTCGACTTTTATGATCTGATTCTCTTCACCTTTCTTCTGATTCCCATCGGCAGGGAGCTGGACCTCTCAAGGCTGGAGCTGTCATATATCCTCGGAGCCTCACTGGCTGCGACGGCACTTGGGGGAGTGCTGTTCGGGATTCTCTCCGACAGATACGGTCGCAGAAGTGTACTCCAATGGACGATACTCACTTACAGCATCGGCACTTTCCTGAGCGGGTTCGCGCCGACGCTCCTGATGCTGCTGGTTTTCAGAGTCATAACGGGGCTTGGAGTAGGTGGCGAGTGGGCGACAGGCCAGACCTATGTGGCCGAGACATTCCAGCCGAAAATCAGGGGAAGATACGCCGCGTTCATGCAGACTGGTGCTCCGTTCGGCATAGTCCTCGCGTCCATTGTCGGCGGGTTTCTCGAGCCATCAATTGGCTGGCGCGCGTGCTTCTTCGTCTCAATCCTGCCTGCCGCTCTTGTAATACTGATAAGAAGGAGACTGCCTGAATCGGATGTGTGGGCCGAAAGGAAGAGGTTGATTTCCCAGGAAGGGTTCAAGGCGGCAAACGTAGAAGTGGAATCGAAGAATAAATTCATCCTGCTTTTCTCCAGGGAATACAGAAAGCTCTTCATCCAATCGCTTGTCCTGGCGATCTTTGATATGTCTGCCTACTGGTTCACTTACTCATGGCTTCCAGGCTATCTTCACGAGCAGCGGCATTTCCCGATGGCAAAATCGGCAACATGGATGCTTGTTACGCAAGCTGGTGGATTACTCGGTTATCTGTCTTTCGGTTACGTGGCGGATAGATTCGGCCGGCGCCCGGCGTATTCAATCTACTCCTTCATCATGGCGATTGCGCTGGTGATGATAACCATCATGTGGAATGTGGTCGTCATCTATCCGGCGGTCATTCTTTCGTTCATGTTTCTCGTCGGGTTCGGGACTGGCATGTTCAGTGGATACGGCCCACTGTTCAGTGAATTGTACCCGACGAGCATACGGAACACCGCGATGGGGTCGGCCTTCAATCTCGCCCGCGGCATTCAGTTCTTCACCCCGGTTATCATAGCTGTCGTTGCAGAGGAGTACGGGCTCAGCGGCGGCATCTCGCTCGCAGCTATTTTTGCCGTCCTCACGGGTATCTGGATCTGGACGTTCCCCGAAACAAAGGGGCAGAGGCTTAGAATAATCGAAGAAACTTGACATCTCCAGACTGGGTACTGGCTCGATTTCAATAAGATTGATCGGAGCATGAATTCGTTTCCCGCCACGAAGTGGCTCCTTTCGCGAAGGGATGCCTTCGCCTATGGAAAAGGAAGTCAAGAGAAAATACGATCCCATT
>CAZRXH010000046.1:0-13532 GCA_964603995.1 uncultured Bacteroidota bacterium
CCGCCGACACACGGATTTTCAGTCCGTTGCTCTACCGACTGAGCTACCTGTCCGGGATTGCGAGTAACAATATAGCCCCAACTGCTCAATTCTTCAAGATTTTTCTTCCTGCTGGAGTTTGCACACAGAACACACTGTTCAGAAGGAATGCCTTCAGCAAAAAGGATACAGATTCTCACTGACGGCGCTACGAATGATAATTTGATCTGTGGTCATCTTGTGTTTTTTCCGTGTCGTCCGTGTGCTAATGTTCCAATTCAGAATGGCCCACTGCCGAAAACCAGGGTCCGCTTGCATGTTCGCGCACGGCTTAGCTATTTTGATGAAAAGAATCATGATGGATATCCTGAAGCCTCCCCGCCTGAAGAAGGGCGACCTTGTCTCAATCGTTTCTCCCGCCAGTTCGCCAAGAGAGACTTCGAAAGTCCAAGCCGGCGCCCGATACTTCGAGTCGCTGGGATATCGGGTGACGATAGGCAGGAACGCATACAACATCTCCGGCTATCTCGCCGGCACGGACCAGGAACGAGCCGATGATCTCAACGACGCATTCAGAGACAAAAACGTCAAGGCTATAATTTGCTCGCGCGGCGGCTACGGCTCGCCCAGAATTCTTGACAGGCTCGACTACGCCGCAATCAGACGAATCCCCAAGATACTCGTAGGATACTCTGACATTACTGCACTTCAACTTGCGATCTTCAAAAAAACCCGGCTCGTTACCTTCAGTGGTCCGATGGTAGCCATGGAATTCGGGGATAACATCGACCCATACAGCGAAGCCATGTTTTTTGATATGGTGACGAGTGCCAGAAGCCCGGTACGTCTAAAGATGCATAGGGACTTCAGACCTTTGTACCGGGGAAGGAAAGTCGCCCGTGGGAGGATCCTCGGAGGAAATCTGTCGCTCATTACTTCCATCCTCGGGACCAAGTACATGCCCAATTTCGATGATAGCATGTTGTTGATCGAGGAAGTGTCAGAAGAGCCATATTCAGTTGACAGAATGCTGACGCAGCTGCGGCTCGCAGGAATACTCGATAAGGTTTCTGCGTTCGCACTTGGACAGTTCACCAACTGCACACCCGAGGAACCTGATAAGCCACACCGCACCCTCGATGAGATTCTGCGAGAGGACCTCTTCTCCATAGGGAAACCTGTCGTGTCGAATCTTGCTTACGGACATGTGCCGGTGAAGATGACTCTGCCCATAGGAGTGATGGCGTCGGTCGATCCGGTGAAGAGAAGTTTCTCCATCGATGAAGCCGCGGTAGGCTAGTGAAGTGTCGCATAAATATCTTGGCCTGCGAAAAAGTAATCTCCCGCAGATGTCGCAGATGAACGCAGAACAATATCAGCGAAAATCTGCGTAATCAGCGGGAAACAAAATTTCGTCGGCATCGCCGCTGTCAGCAAAAAGTAAACAAGTGTTGTCCCAACGGGACTCCTTCGGAGGAGACACTACACTAGGGTTTCACCGCAGAGACGCAAACCAGATTGCGTTTCCTCTGATTTACAAGGGGATCGAGATTTCTAAAGATTTTAGAATCGACATCCTGGTTGAGGATGAGATAATAATCGAAATCAAATCTGTCGAAAGTATCCTGCCCGTGCATGAAGCACAGATCATCTCGTACTTGAAGCTAACCGGAAAGAAACTCGGTGTTTTGGTTAACTCCAACGTACCGTTGATGAAGGATGGCTTCAAAAGATACGTGAACAATTTCTGGGCAATATGCTATAAGCTCCGGCTAAAGACTGTATGCCCATTGCGTCCTCCCGTGGGAAGACAATATTTCTCTTCGTGCCTCCGTGTCTTTGCGGCGAGACTCCGGCTCAGTACCGGTTCGCCATGCCGGAAAGGAAGTTTGCCACTATCATTGCAGCCAGCTTTGCAGTGTGTCCGTCGATGTCGAACTGAGGATTGAATTCGCAAATATCAATCATTGCCGTCTTCGCTTCGCTTCCGGCAAGGTAGGCGCACTCGAGTATTTCTTCCGCAGTGAGTCCTGTCGGAGTCGGAGCGCTGACTCCGGGTGCATCAGAGCCACGCACGCTGTCAATATCAAAACTGACATATATGCTCTCCGGCCCTCTGCTCACCTCCCTGCACGCCTCCATGAATGCTTCGGAATTCCGCATTGAGCGAATCTGTGCCAGCGAGTAGACCCGTGCCTTGGCCGCACGCACGTACGTCAGATGTTCGCGGGAGTTGGAGAATTCCTGAATACCGTACTCTACGAAGTCACTTCCTCGGAGAATTTTCTCATCTATGAGCATCCTGTAAGGCGTGCCGCTGTTTATGCCGTTGGAATATTCTCGCACATCGAGATGAGAGTCGATGTTTATTGCACCACATCTTTCTCTGACGGTGTCGCATGCCCGAAAGTCTGCATAACTTAAATCGTTGCTTCCTCCAAGGACTACAGGTGCATAGCCGTATTTCAAAAACGAAGCGACCACCACTTCCAATTTGGAGAGCGCGTCCTCCAGCTTGAGCTTCTTCTTGACGTTACCAGCGTCAAAGAGACGGAGGTTGACGTCTGTAACGGCGGCCGACTTGGTCGAAGTCAGCTTGTAGAAGGCCCTGCGGATCTCGTCGGGACCTGATGCGCTTCCAGCCCGTCCGTGATTGCGGACGGTTCCCTCGTCATAAGGAAACCCGATGATCACGGCCCTGAAGTTCTCATCGAACTTCTCGCGCTTCGTCTCGACAACCTCTCCGAATCTGGAGTCTCCACGTTCGCTGCGTTTGTATATGAGTGACGGGTCCGGCTCGTCAAGAAAATTCCAGAATGGTTCCATTTTTCACCACGTGTGTAATCTTGTTCTCCGTAAAGTGGTACGGAAGGCAGCTCCAGTCTCCAGCGTCAACTATCAGCATGTCCGCTTGCTTACCGACCTCGATGCTCCCAAGCTTGTCGGATAGTCCGAGGGCAGCTGCGCCATTTATGGTCGCGGCATTCAGAGCCTCCTCCGCGGTCATTCCATTGAGGCTGATCGCCAGAAACATGACAGTCTGCATGTTGTCGACCATCGACGTGCCGGGATTAAAGTCGCTTCCGAGTGCTATTGCGCAGCCGCGGTCTATCATCTCTCTTGCGGGTGCGGGTTTACACCGGAGATACGCTGCCACGGCAGGGAGCACAACGCCGACGGTGTCACTTGCGGCAAGTACTTCGATCTCGTCGGAAGAAATATTCTCCAGGTGATCGGTGGATACGGCTCCCAGTTCCACGGCGAGGCGGACTCCTCCGTTTGATGAGAGCTCGTCCGCGTGCATTTTTAGTTTCAATCCGGCTTGACGTGCAGCAGTGAGAATGCGCGTCGCCTCTTCGATCGTGAAGAATCCTTCGTCGCAGAACACATCGCAAAACTGCGCCAGGTTCTTCTTCGAGATGTAGGGGATTAGCTCGTCGGTCAGGATCCTGATGTACGCGTTCCTGTCATTGCTATGTTCCGGTGGGATTGCGTGTGCACCAAGGAAGGTAACCACGATGTCTGCAATGGACTCGTCTTTGAGCTCGTTTGCCGCCTCCAGGAGCTTGACCTCATTCCTGAAGTCGAGGCCATAGCCGCTCTTCACTTCAAGTGTGGTTGTCCCCCAGCTCAGCATTCTGTCTACGCGTCTTGCGGCAAGAGAGCGGAGCTTCGATTTCTGCATCTCGCGAGTCTTCGAGACAGTATCCAGTATGCCTCCACCGGCGGCTGCAACCTGTGAATATGTCATTCCTCTTGCGCGCATCGCGAACTCTCGCTCTCTCGTTCCGGCGAAGATGACATGCGTGTGTGGGTCAACGAAACCCGGTACTATCACTTTGCCTGCAACGTCAACTACTTCGGAGTCCGCAATCTCCTCGACCTTGCCGATTTTTCGGATTACGCCGTCTTCAACAAAGATATCCGCGCCGGTCACGATTCCGGCGTCGCTCATCTCCTCGCCGCGTTTGAATGGCTTGCCTGCTGCGGAGCAAGTCGCGATGGCTGTGGAATTTCTGAGGATATGCCTCACCTGGGAATGGCCGTATACGTGGCGTTGACAGTTGCCGAAACCGAAATGGATGAAGCGTTGACGGATGGGCCGGCAGACTCCACAGACATCACTCTGTACATCGGCATTATCGGCGGCCGATTTGTGGATGCGCCGAGCGTCTTGACCTTGAGATCAGTCAGTTTCTCCAGCTTCGCGACCGCTTCGGCTTTCTCCCGCGCTTCCTTCACGGCGAGCTCGATAGCCTGAGTCTCAAGCTTCTCCTGATTTTTTGCCCGAAACTCGATTCCATTAATTGTGACGCCGTCAACGGACGTGATGTTTCCAAGAACCTTATTCAGATCGGGAATAGGAACGGAGAGGGACATCGTCGCGGTGACCTGGTAGTAGTCTGGCTTCACCTGTTCAGGCTTCTTGTAGTTGAAGAATGGCGTGACGGATAGATTGTCAGTTGTCAGTTTTGTCGAATCAACAACGCCCTTTAGTGAATTCTGCAGCGCGTCATATATTCTGACATATGTCTTGAACGCTGCGGTCGCTAGTTCCTGTCTTACGGTGATGCTGATTGCGAAATTGGCGATGTCCGGTTCTGCGGATACACTCGCATTCGCAGAGACCGATATTTCGGATCGGATCGGCTCCGTAGTTTGTGCTCGTGTAAATGCCACGAATACGAGTGTGATGAGAAGGAACGTTATGCGTCGCATTGTCTCTCCATTTTCTACTATTTATCAAACCTGGCATCAAAATTCAAATCAGATTGTGTATACATCCTGGTTGGTACTGCCTCGGAGATTTGTGAATTCGAGCCAGAATAGGTAACTTTTGCCAGTTTCATATGCTTTCGGACAATGGTTCACAAGGTTCCAGCCGGACCAAGAGTCTCAAGATGAACTTCAGAAACATGAATCCCACGAACTGAGGTGCCACAAATGAAAAGTCTCAAACAATGGACACGGGCGGTCGCCATTGCGACATTCCTATTAACCAGTCTGCTCTATGCCCAGGAGAAATCAACATACAAGAATGTGCAAGAAGCTATCTCGGCTTACGGCGAGTTGGCTGGACATTCGGGGCCAAGGAGTCTCAACTGGATCGACGGCGGAAACAGGTATTCCTATACTACGACGAACGACTCGACGAAGCGAGAGGAAATCCGCTCATTCGACCCAAGCACAGGGAAGGACGAACTCATATTTGACGCGGGGGGTATGACATTCCCCGACACAGCGGCTCCTTTCACCTACCGTTCTTTCCAGTGGGCTCACGACTCGAAGCACATTCTATTCGAATCCAATTTCCGGAAAATCTACCGAAGGTCCGGCATCTCCGATTATTATGTCTATTCTCTTGCTGACAAGAGCCTGAAGGTCGCGGCGAAAAACGCGCGTACTGCCGAGCTATCGCCTGACGGCTCGATGGTCGGATACGAAAGGGGCGGAAACTTGTTCGTATATGACTTCGCTACGAAGAGCGAGGCACAGCTCACGAACGATGCGACAAAAGAGATCTTCAACGGGCACTACGACTGGGTTTACGAGGAGGAGTTCGGGCAGCCGCAGGCTTGGAACTGGTCCCCCGACAGCAAGTACATCGCCTACTGGCACTTCGACGAGAGTCCCGTACCGATTATTCAGATCAGTAACTACGAGGGGCTACACAATAAATGGGAGAAGATTCCAATTCCGCAGGTGGGCGACCCGAACCCGATAGTCAAAATCGGAGTGCTCGACGTAAAGACGCACAAAAACGTCTGGCTCGATACGGGGGAGACGGGCGATTACTACATCCCGAGAATCTACTGGACCAGCGAACCGAACACTTTAGCTATGATCGTGTTGAACCGCGCCCAGGATGACATGAAGCTCTTCTTCTTCAACGTCTCGACCGGGGCTCGCAGGCTCGTCATGGAAGAGAGGAACGATACCTGGGTAGCCATCTTCAACTTTTACACGGACGTCAACGACATGATCTACTTCCCCCAAAAGATACATGAGTTCTTCTGGGTCTCTGATCGCAGTGGCTACTATCAGATATATCGCTACAATTACGATGGAAAGCTCATGAACAGGGTGACTAATGGAAACTGGGACGTCATCAAGATCATGGGGATCAATCCGGAGAAGAAAACGATCTACTACACTTCCGCCGAAGCGTCACCGCTTGAGGTCCAACTTTATTCGATACGTTTTGACGGAACGCATGAGGAGCGAATGTCGAAGGTGCCGGGATTTCATGAGTTTGACATGCCGCCAAACTGCCGGTACTACGTCGACACGTACTCGAACACATCCGAACCGAGGCAGGTTGAGCTGTGGAACACCGACGGTAAAACGAAAACGAAACTAGAAGACAATGCCTCGGTAACGAAGTTCATTGCCACACACGAGTATTCACCTAAGGAGCTGTTCAGTTTCATGACATCCGATTCAGTGAAGCTCGATTGCTCGATGATTAAGCCTTTCAATTTCGATCCGGCGAAGAAGTATCCGGTGGTCCTGACAATTTATGGAGGACCGGAGTCTCAATCGGTTTACAATTCGTTCGACGCATCGGGATGGGATCAGTGGCTCGCGCAGCAAGGTTACATAGTCGTGGATGTCAACAACCGCGGCAACGCCGACTACGGCAGTGCCTTCATGAAGATCGTGTACAAGAAGCTCGGATACTGGGAGAGCCACGACTTCGTCGAGACTGCACGCTACCTTGTGACCCTTCCGTACGTGAACCCAAATGAAATGGCCATCATGGGAACGAGTTACGGCGGCTACAGCACGGTATACACTATGCTCACCCACCCGGGAGTTTTCAAAGTCGGGATCGCCAATTCGCCTGTGACGGACTGGCGGCTCTACGACGACATTTATACCGAGCGCTACATGGGATTGCTCTCAGACAACGAGGCAGGATACATCAAGAGCGACTGCATGACCTACGCCGATAGCCTGAGGGGAAAACTGCTCCTTGTGCATTCCGAGATGGACGACAATGTGCACCCGATAAATACAATGCAGCTTCTGACTGCATTGACCAACGCCGGGAAAGACGTCGACCTTCGCATCTTCCCGCCTGGTGCCCACGGAGCGGTATACAACAGCGTCAGTCGGACCTTGTTGTTCAGGATCTACACGGAATATCTAAACCTCTATCTGAAGGGCGATTGCAGCGACCTGAACCTGAATCAGTGAGCCCGTTTCAATTGGTCAGGTTGCCTTTCGCAGCGGCCCTTAGTATATTTTTCTGAAGGAAACCCATGCGAGATATTCTTGTCGTAGACGACAATGCAATCAACAGACAGCTCGCTGTCTATCTCCTGAAAAGAAGTGGTTACAACGTTTACGAGGCCGAATCCGGTCGTCAGGCCCTGGAATTCCTGGAGGGAATGGCACCCGATGTTATTCTTCTTGATATCCAGCTTCCTGAAATGGACGGCGTCGAAATATTGAAGCAAATCCGCGCAAACGAGTCAACCAAGGATATTACGATCATAGCCCTCACGGCATACACGATGCGCGGGGATAAAGAGAAATTTGAGGCCGCGGGTTTTGACGGCTATTTGCCGAAGCCGATTGAACCGAAGACATTTGCGGACCAGATTTTAGAGATTCATAATTCGTAAGCTGCGCGGTATCGAGTTGCTGAGAGGCCCGCTCAGTTGGTCCTCATTTAAGAAGGCCGCGACTCTTGCGACCGCACATGCTGATGCGAGCCCCCGCCAAGTCAGTGGCAACTCGCATAAGACAGATGGAATAGCGCGATCATTGCCCATCACTGCTTGATGACGGCCGCTACCGGAACATTCGGAGGTCGAAAAGAGTTTAGAGTATATGGCAGGCGCAGGTTCGGAAGTCTGCAATGAGTTTGTTCTTTGACAACCTGAGGACAGTTTCCCGTCACAGTTGGTGTCGGAATTCAGTGAGTGTCTTTGTTTTTAATTTGGGGATGACATTGGAATCGACGGGGATTTGGGAAGCTGTGAGTTGCGTGTCGCGGTTGCCGGTGCCGCGTTAAAAAATCGGTAAAACTGTAAATGCGAACTATAACTACGCATTGGCTGCCTAATTAAAAAAAGGTAACCCGTCTACCCGGAGGTTCTGTCTGTCGGCACCGGAGTGGGCGTCGCCCAGGCAGGCTTTCCGTCGGTCAGTTCCCGGTGGTCTGACGGAAATATGCAGCCGGGATTGCTGATCACAGCTCTGCTTCGCGAGTAGTGCTCAGTGAAATTCTTGGTCGAAGCTATGCACGTAGAGACTCACGGAGTCCTATCTTCGGACCGGGGTTCGAGTCCCCGCATCTCCACTCTTTCGAAGTCAAAACTCAAAGTTCAAAAGTCAAAAGTGTAAGTCAAAGCTCAATCCTTCCACAGTATTACTTCTGCCTTTTGAGATATAGTTTTGAATTTTGACTTCTGACTTTCTTCCTGCCTTGGTTTTTTCATGTATCGTTCTATATTGAATATTGACATGTGGACACGGGAGAGACTTTCGGAACTGATCAAATCAAAGCTTGGAGGGAGACTCCTTGTAGTCGTGTCGAATCGTGAGCCGTATGTACACGTTTTTGACGGCGACGATGTGAAGTACTATGTTCCCCCGGGCGGCCTCGTTACGGCACTGGAGCCAATCATGGAGGCCAGCGGCGGCTACTGGGTGGCTCAGGCTTCCGGGGAAGCGGACAATCTTGTCGTGAACGAACGCAACGAGATCGAGTGTCCGCCCGATAATCCAAGTTTCACGCTCAAGAGAGTCTTCCTCTCGAAAGAAGAGATAGCCGGTTTCTATTACAATTTTGCCAACGGAGGAATGTGGCCTCTGTGCCACGTTGCTTTCGTCCGTCCCAGGTTCGAAGCAGCCGACTACGAGATGTACAAAGCGGTCCAGGAGAAATATGCTGATGCGATAGCTGAAATCGTTGGGGACCGACCCGCCTTCGTCTTCATCCAGGACTATCATTTCGCCAATCTCGCACGCATGCTGAAAGAAAAAGTTCGCAATGTAGTCACGGCCCAGTTCTGGCATATCCCCTGGCCGAACAGCGAGGTGGTACGCATCCTTCCGTTTAAGGAGGAGCTCCTTGACGACCTTCTCTACAATGATCTCCTGGCGTTCCAGATTCAATATCACGTTATCAATTTCCTCGATACCATTAACCGGTACATTGAATCGCGTGTCGAATACGATGTGTCACGCATTAACAGAGCCGGACGGACGACACTGCTCCGCGCCTTTCCGATCAGCATCGATTTCGAACATGTATCCAAGCTCTCCTCGAGCGAGGATATCATGAACATGCGGCGGGAGCTTGTGAAGAAATACCGGCTGAAGGACAAAATAGTGGCCGTTGGTGTCGACAGGATAGACTACACCAAGGGAATTCTGGAGCGCTTCAGGGCAGTGGAAAGGTTCCTCGAGAAGAATCCACAATACGTGGGGAAATTTGTGTATGTACAGCTGGGTGCGCTCAGCAGGATGCAGATACCGGCTTACCGTGAGCTCAACGATGCTCTCAACGACATGATGGTGAGCATAAACGAGAAGTACCAGTCGCTCGGCTGGAAGCCAATAGTATTCGCCCGCGCCAACCACTCGAAGGAATCCGTGATTGCCTGGAGCGGTATTGGCAACGTGTCGCTGGTTACCTCGCTCCACGACGGGATGAACCTCGTGGCCAAGGAGTTCGTCGCCTCTAGGAACGATCTGTCCGGGGCCTTGATACTCAGTGAGTTTACGGGAGCGGCAAGAGAGCTTGTCGACGCAATACAGGTGAACCCATATTATATAGACGGCCTCGCCGACGCCATCAAGACTGCGATAGAGATGCCGCCGGAAGAGCAGCAGAGGCGGATGGCGAGGATGCGTGAATCCATCGAGCAGCAGAACGTTTACCGATGGGCGGCAAAGATCCTGAGCGAGATCTTCAACTTTGAGCTTGTGGAGCATGATACTGAAGTCGTCGATGGTTGAGCAGCTGATCACCCCATCGGCTATAGTAGTCGGCTCGCTTCTAGTAGGATTGTTCTTTAAGAAAATTGTGATCGCTTACCTGGCGAAGCTTGCAGCGCGCACAAAGTGGCGTTTCGATGATGTGGTTGTGTCTTCAGTCCGTAGTTCCGTGGTTCTCTGGGCGCTGGTACTTGGCCTCTACGTGATAGTGCAGACGCAAGGACTATCCAAAGGGGTGACGGAAGTATCTTCAAAAGCCCTCGGTGTGCTCGTCATATTCTCGGTTACGGTCGTAGTCTCCAATATCGGCACGCAGATGATCGAGTACTACAAATCGATCATCACCGGGCTGGCATCGGCCACGAGTCTGCTGAAGAACATCATAAGAATTGCGGTCTACTCGATCGGGATCCTCGTGATTCTCGACGATTTGCACATATCGATAGCACCGCTCCTGACTGCGCTGGGCGTGGGCGGACTTGCAATCGGCCTCGGACTGCAGGAGACTCTATCGAATTTCTTCTCCGGGCTGCAGATACTGGCAGCTCATCAGATACAGGTCGGAAACTATATTCACCTCAGCAGCGGCGACGAAGGCTTTGTTGAAGACTTGAATTGGCGCGCGACTGTCATCAGGACTCTCTCGGGAAATCATGTGATAGTCCCGAACAAGAACATTGCAAATCTTATCGTGACAAATTACGAACGGCCCAGCCCGGACATGTCTGTCGTTTTCAATCTCGGGGTCGATTACTCCAGTGACCTCAAGAAAGTCGAGGAAGTAACGATTGATGTCGCACGTGATGTTCAGAAAACAGTGCAGGGTGCCAAAAGGGATTTTGACCCTTTCATTCGCTTTAACCAATTCGGTGATTCCTCGATAAATTTCTCGGTGATCCTTCGGGGCAATACTTTTGTCGATCAATATCTCATCAAGCACGAGTTTATTAAGAGGGTGAAGGAAAGATACGACAAGGAGGGAATCACCATACCATTTCCAGTGCGCACCGTTTACCTGAACAAAGAGACGGATTAAATTGGACTTCACTGCGTTTGAATTCAAATCAAGGCTGATCCTGACCGAACTCCTCGGCAAGAAGGCAGCAACACTCCCCGAACTGACTGAGGGGATCAGGGCTGTACCGCTCTCGTCGATATATCACCACACTCATAGGTTTCTCCAGCAGCATCATTTTCTATCGCCGGAACCGCCGAATGATTTTGCGTACTGGGTGACAAACATGCTGAACGAAGACGTTGCGGGAGAAATGCTTGCCAGCATCGACATCATGCAATTCGTCAGACTCTCCGATCTTCGAATGCGCTTTCTCGAGCTTCTGGAGGGATACTTGAAAACCGCGAAGCACAAAGTGAGTGGAAGATGTCCGGAAGGCGAAGAGTTCCACTTCATGAGCTCGCGCATATTTGTTGTCTCGACTGGAAGGATCGCGAGCAGTGTGCCCGAATTCAAGGAGATACTGAAGACTATCAGCATACACGCGATATATTTCCACATGTTCGAGGCGAGACTGCGGCTCGAAAAGGGCGACAATGACTTTTCGATATGGCTGCGATCTGCAGGCAAAGAGAAGGAGGCTGAACAAATTTCCAGCCTTGACCCGTACACTTTCACTCTTGAAGGGCTGAGGGAGAAGCTCTTGAATATTATCTCAAATTCATAGGATTCCTGGATGGCGCAGGTCAAAGATTACACGGAAATAGTCGGTAAGTCGGTAATAGAAGAGCTGTTCTCCATCGGAGAAAAAGCCGGGTCGATGAGGATCCAGCACGTGAACTCGACGGCCGTCGGTGGAGGAGTTGCGGAAATACTGACTCGGCTCGTCCCGATGATGAACGAACTCGGTGTGCAGACACGATGGGATGTGATAAAGGGTGGAGAGAAGTTCTTCGCTATTACGAAGAAGATGCACAACGCGCTCCACGGAGTTCCCGAGAACTTCACCGATGACGAGTGGGCGCACTTCGTGGAGGTGGACCGTGACAATGCTCGCACCATGAATTTCGACAGCAGTGTCGTGTTCATACACGACCCTCAACCGATCGGGTTGGTCGAAGAGAGAGTACACCTTGACAACAAATGGGTCTGGAGATGTCACATCGATTTCTCTGAGCCTCGTGAAAATGTCTGGCTCTTTCTCAAGGATTTCATCGAGCGATTCGACGGGGCAATCTTCTCAGCGCCTCCCTTCAGTCGACCGCTTAGTACGAGACAGTTTCTGATCTCTCCATCAATTGACCCGCTCAGCGATAAGAACAGAGACCTTGACGACGAATATGTCAGGAGTATTTTCGAAAGGTTCAACATTGACCTCAAGCGCCCGATCGTCACCCAGATCTCGCGTTTTGACTATTTGAAGGATCCTGTCGGTGTCATAAAGGCATACAAGCAGGTAAAGCGGTACATCGATTGCCAACTCGTCCTTGCTGGAGGCGGCGCAACGGATGATCCCGAGGGCGAGAGAGTACTCGCTGAGGTCCGCCGTGCGGCAGAAGGGGATAAGGATATCTTCGTGCTGTTGCTCCCGCCGTCCAGTGACCTAGAGATCAACGCTCTGCAGAGAGGATCCACCGTCGTCCTTCAGAAGTCGCTGAAGGAGGGATTCGGACTCACTGTGGCGGAGGCGCTCTGGAAGGGGAAGCCGGTCATCGCCTCTGCGGTCGGCGGAATACCGCTGCAGATAAAGCACAAGTACAGCGGGATACTCACGCACAGCATCGAAGGAACGGCTTACTGGATCAAGCAACTCATCAACGAGCCGGTGTTCGCACGTGAGCTGGGCAAGAACGGCAGGGAACATATCAGGCAGAGTTTCCTGATAACAAGGCACCTCAGGGATTATCTCCTCCTCTCGTTGTCGTTGTACCACGATAAAGACATAGTATACCTGTAACTTGACTTCCTCCCCCTCCAGGTTCGATCATGAATTGTTACTTCGTAAGGTCCTCCGGATGAGAACGATGGGGCGAGTCCCGGCCTTCTTTTTCGATTTCGACGGAACGCTTGTCAACATCGTTCCCACGGCGGAAGAGGTACGGATGGAGAAGATCTCGAAACAAGTGATCGGGGATCTTGCTGAGAAATTCCCGCTCGGAATTATCAGCGGCAGGAAGCTCGATGAGTTGAGAAAGCTGGTGGGAATGAAGAATATATTCTACTCCGGCAACCACGGCGTTGAAATAGAAGGGCCGGGACTGAACTTTGTCGAGCCGAGGTCCGCAAGGTCGTCGCCATTCATCACTTCGCTCGGGAAAGAGATGCATGCTGCGCTTGGCGAGTACCGCCCGCGGATCAATCTGAAAAAGTACTCAGTCTCGGTTCACTATCGGACCGTCGAGCCGCTTCTCGTGAGGAAGCTCTTATCCGGTTTGAACGAGATTCTGCGCGAGCCGCTCCGCGAACGAAAGATAGAGGTGTTCCACGGAAAGAAAGTAGTCGAGATAAAGGCGCCGGTCGATTGGGATAAGGGCAAGGCGATAGAGATGATCGCGAGAAAAGTGAATAAGAACTGCCTGCCGGTATTCTTCGGCGACGACACCACCGACGAGTACGGTTTCAAGACAGTGAACGCCATGCACGG
>CAZRXH010000046.1:13632-26948 GCA_964603995.1 uncultured Bacteroidota bacterium
TCGGCGACGACACCACCGACGAGTACGGTTTCAAGACAGTGAACGCCATGCACGGCGTCAGCGTGTTTGTGGGGAAGAGGCATCGGAAGACTCATGCGAGATACTGGACGGGCTCGCCAACCGAATTGGTGGGGGAACTTGCAAAGTTCCTCTTTGCCATTTAATATTGAGCATCGCAAGCGATCAATATTTCAAATCCATCCAGCGAGTCGTACACGATTAATGCGTCGCAGTTCAACTCGAGCCAGGGTACAACGTACGAAGTCGATCTCACTCTTGTCTCTGTCATCCAGGGAACGATCGACTCTCATTTCAGAAATGGAAGTTCGACAGTCTGCGAGCTGAGTATCGATCGCGTGGTCACGCTGAATTGACGGAGCCAAGAGATTCGGTTTTAGCTAGTGTTGTGTCTCGCAAATATGTTGATAAAATCTTGAGGCGGTCATAAGGCATGGATGCATCTTTATCTAGACTTACCCCCTCCGTCTTCGGCGGTTTCCCCCTCTCTATATTTTAGAGAGGGGGACAAAGGGGGTGAGTTCATTCCCAGCGTTCAAGGATTTATTCAAGCTATTTCTGAGACATTACACTCGAAGCTGCAAAAAGAAAAGTCCCGCCGATTGGCGGGACTTTTTGGGTTTTGACCTTTACCTTTTGACTTTTCTCAGTACATGTCACCCATTGGAGGAGTCGGCATTGCCGGCTTATCCTTCTCTGGCTTCTCACAAACGACCGCTTCTGTCGTCAGGAGGAGGCTTGCCACACTGGCTGCGTTCTGCAGAGCAGTCCTGGTAACCTTGGTCGGGTCAATGACGCCGGCCTTGAGAAGGTTCTCGTATGTCTCCGTCTGAGCGTTGAAGCCGAAATCATCCTTTCCGTCTCTGACCTTTTGAAGTACGACTGAGCCTTCGAGTCCGGCATTGTTGACGATCCATCTCAATGGCTCCTCGAGAGATTTCTTTATGATCTCGACGCCGATCTTCTGGTCGTCGTTTTCAGTCTTGACCGAGTCGAGCGCCGCAATTGAGCGTACAAGCGCGACGCCGCCGCCGGGAACGATTCCTTCCTCGACAGCCGCGCGTGTTGCATGAAGGGCGTCTTCGACACGTGCTTTTTTCTCTTTCATCTCGATCTCGGTTGTTGCACCGATCTTCAGAACTGCCACTCCGCCGGACAACTTCGCCAGTCTCTCCTGGAGCTTCTCTTTGTCGTAATCGGACGTGGTCTTCTCGATCTGTGCTTTGATCTCGTTGATGCGGCGCTTGATATCTTCCTTGCTTCCGGCTCCTTCGACGATCGTCGTATTGTCCTTATCGATGGTGACCTTCTTGGCTGTACCGAGGAACGAAAGTTGTGCGTTCTCCAGCTTAAAGCCTTTCTCCTCGGAGATGACCTGTCCGCCGGTCAAGACCGCAATGTCTTCCAGCATAGCTTTCCTTCTGTCACCGAATCCGGGAGCTTTTACGGCAACTGCTTTGAGTGTCCCGCGGATTTTGTTGACGACCAGCGTCGCAAGGGCCTCGCCTTCCATATCCTCGGCGATGATGACTATTGAGCGCCCGCTCTGCGCGACTTTCTCGAGGACAGGCAGTAAATCCTTCATGGCCGAGATCTTCTTGTCATGGATCAGGATGTAAGGATCCTCCATGATCGCTTCCATTCTCTCGGTATCGGTCACGAAGTAGGCGGAAAGGTAGCCTCGGTCGAACTGCATTCCCATGACTTCCTCCATCATCGTGTCGGTGCCCTTGGCTTCTTCCACCGTGATGACTCCATCTTTCCCGACCTTGTCCATTGCGTTGGCGATCAGTGTGCCAATCTCAGTGTCGTTGTTTGCTGAGATAGTTCCGACCTGTGCGATTTCCTTCTTGTCCGTTACCTCGCGGCTCTGCTTCTTAAGACCCTCTACGACCTTCTCTACCGCAAGGTCGATGCCGCGCTTCAGGTCCATAGGGTTTGCTCCGGCCGTAACGTTCTTGAGTCCTTCGCGGAAGATAGCCTGTGCAAGAACTGTCGCCGTGGTTGTGCCATCACCGGCAACATCGGAAGTCTTGGATGCGACTTCGCGGACCATCTGCGCACCCATGTTCTCCATCGTGTCTTCAACTTCAATCTCTTTTGCCACTGTCACGCCATCCTTTGTTACGGTAGGCGCGCCGAATTTCTTGTCGATGACGACGTTTCGCCCGCGGGGGCCGAGTGTTACTTTCACTGCGTCCGCGAGAGTGTCCACGCCGCGCTTGAGGGCGGAGCGTGCTTCAGGTCCAAACTTGATTATTTTTGCTGCCATTACTTCAAACTCCTTTCATTTAGATAATTGCAAAGATGTCGCTTTCACGCATGATGAGATATTCGATGCCGTCGTATGTGACTTCGGTTCCGGAATATTTTCCGTACAGAATTTTGTCTCCGATTTTCACCTCCATCGGAATCTTCTTTCCATCATCACTCACTCTTCCGGGTCCCACAGCGACGATCTCTCCCTGTTGTGGACGCTCCTTCGCCGTGTCAGGAACGTACAGGCCGCCTTTTGTCTTTTCTTCGGCCTCAAGTGGCCTCACTACTACTCGATCTGCCAACGGCTTAATTTTCATTTGCTGACCTCCTTTTTATTTGCTTTTCACAAACGTTTGAGACTGTTTAGCACTTTGGCTATGTGACTGCCAATTTAGTAAGGCACGGATGGAAAATCAAGCACTCTCTAGATAGGAGTGCTAAGGAACCTCGAGACGCTTGAGAAGCACCGAAACTTCACCGGCATTCGAGGACCGCACTTTGGTAGACGGCAACATGCCACTCACCCTGCGGAATAATGTCCTATTCTTCGAAACTACACTTACAAATAGCAGATTAGATAAGGATATTTGCGGCACGACCGTTGTACCCTCCGACATGTGATTTGATTAAGTGCGCACTTCCTCTTGATCGAGTCTTCCGCTTGCGAGTTAGAATAGCTTCAGCGGGCGGGTTTGTGCTTTGAAATAACTTTTTTCTCCGGGCTTCATGACAGGATGATGCAGGAGAACCATGTGTACCAGCTGCAGCAAGTATTCGCTCTGCAAGGGCACGCGATGCGTTGCTGTCACGCAGGAGAACCTAGCACAAAGGAGGAACCATGATCCTTTTAAAGGCGGGCATAGTCTGGGGCATCTCTCTCATGTGGATGATTGTGGAGATTCTCAGAGCGCCGGACGGCTTTGAAGACGAATGGGGGTTTCATAAAGCGAACATTAGGGAGGACGATATGCGAGAAAGTCCAGATTCAAACCGAGCGACCTTAGTTCGATTTTTCGTCACAGAAGAATGCAACGGTTGTGGAGTCTGCAAGGCGATGGCGCCTGACTTCTTCGACTTCATTGAATATGGATACAGCTATTTTCTCAAGCGGCAGCCGGTGACCGAGGCCGAAGTTCTTTTGCTTCGGGACGTTGCAGACCAATGTACACTCGACGCAATTCGTGAAAATCCTGAATACCACGGATGAAAGGACCATTTGATGTTTGAGATCTTAAGCAAGGATACCCTTGCCCAATCCATCACAAAGTTCGTCTTGCATGCACCTTTCGTTGCCCGGAAACACAAGGCGGGCAACTTCGTCATAATCCGCGTGAACGAGCACGGCGAGAGAATCCCACTGACGATCGTTGATTCAAATCCGAAAGAGGGGACGATAACAATAATTGTACAGACGATCGGCAAGACAACGAAACTCCTCAGCCTCCAGAAGCAGGGCGACTTTCTACTTGACGTCGCGGGTCCCCTGGGCAATCCGACTCCGATAGATCGTCATGGCACGGTCGTCTGTATCGGGGGCGGGGTGGGAACGGCTGAAGTATATCCCATAGCGACAGCATTGAAGAATGCCGGCAATAAGCTTGTCACGATCGTCGGCGCCAGGACCAGGGATCTTGTGATACTCGAGAAAGAGCTGCGTGAGATCTCCGACGAGTTCATCGTGACGACAGACGACGGTTCTTACGGAATGAAGGGGCTCGTCACGAATGCTCTCGACGGATATCTGGAGAGATACGGAAACGTAGGTGCGGTCTATGCAATCGGACCTATTATAATGATGAAGGCGGTGTCGGATTTCACGAGGCCTATCGGTTTGAAGACTTTCGTGAGTCTCAACCCGATCATGATGGATGGTACGGGAATGTGCGGCGCGTGCAGGGTCTCGATCGCAAATGAGATGAAGTTTGCATGTGTCGATGGTCCCGAGTTCGACGGTCACCAGGTTGATTTCGAAGAGCTGATGACGAGGAACAGGTCGTACATGGATCTCGAAAAAGTGGCGCTCGAACGCTTCGATCAGGAACTTGCCGGTCATAAATGCAGAGCTGGTGCGTCCGAAGGATCCCGCCTTGCGGGAAAGGAGGCGGCCAATGCCTAACACGTTGAAGCCTTCGGAGAGAATGAAGATTCCAAGACAGTTGCCGATTGAACAGGACGCAGAGCTCCGCAGGCATAATTTCGAAGAGGTGTCGTTCGGTTTCGATGAGAGCCTTGTATCACAGGAGATGCTTCGGTGTATCGATTGCAAGGAGCCGCAATGTGTAACCGGATGCCCTGTCGGAATCGACATCCCCAGTTTCATAAAACTAATGATTGAAAAAGACTATATCGGCGCGGCGAGGAAAATCAAAGAGAAGAATTACCTCCCGGCCATCACCGGTAGGGTCTGCCCACAAGAGACACAGTGCGAAGCGGTCTGCCCGATCGGCAGGAAGCACCAGCCGGTTGCTATAGGGAAACTTGAACGATTTGTCGCTGACTACGAAAGGATGCACGAGTCGTTCAACGGATTTGCCGTGGAACAGAAGAGGAAGGAAAAGGTTGCGGTTGTCGGGTCCGGGCCGGCGGGTCTGACCTGTGCTGCGGAACTCGCAAAGCTTGGGTACAACGTGACCATCTTCGAGGCACTCCATGCCGCCGGCGGAGTTCTGAGGTACGGCATCCCGGAATTCAGACTGCCGAAATCGATACTCGATGCAGAAATTGAAAACGTGAAGATGCTCGGCGTTGAAATCATAACGAACTTCGTAATTGGCCGAACGGCTACCGTGGATGAACTGATGGATGACATGGGCTTTGACGCGGTGTTTCTAGGAACAGGTGCGGGTACCCCGACTTTTCTCGGTATTCCTGGCGAGAATCTTCCCGGTGTTTTTTCGGCAAGCGAGTTTCTGACGCGCGTTAACTTCATGAGCGGATATAAATTTCCTGAATTTGACACGCCTGTCAAGATAGGGAAGAGGGTTGCGGTAATAGGAGGTGGAAATACTGCCATGGACGCAGTGCGGACGGCGAACCGGCTCGGCACTGACAAGGCATACCTCGTATATCGTCGAAGCAGAGAAGAGATGCCGGCTCGTGAAGAGGAAGTCCAACACGCCGAGGAAGAAGGTGTGGAGTTTCACGTGCTGACAAACCCTGTCCGAATCATCCAGAGCGAAAACAAATGGGTAAAGGCGATGGAGTGTGTGAAGATGCAACTGGGTGAACCCGATGAATCCGGAAGAAGAAGACCGGTCGTTATCCCCGGTTCGAACTTCATCATGGAGGTGGACACAGTCATCCTCGCAATCGGCCAGCGACCCAATCCGATATTGCAGGCGACTACTCCCGGGCTGAATATGTCCAAGCGCGGGACTGTAGTGGTCGATGGATCCTGCCAGACCAGCCGCGATGGCGTTTTCGCGGGCGGCGACCTGGCTCGCGGTGGCGCGACAGTCATTCTTGCCATGGAAGACGGTCAGCGTTCTGCCGCGGCAATACACAATTACCTGGAAAGGTCAAGAGTCGAGACCGTGAATGTGACAGCCGATATTGCGGCGAAGAAGTGAAGGCGCGGTCGAAGGCGATAACTGGGACAGTTGAACTGAGCGATTACTCAGAGTCACACGGAGACAAGTCAGGCATCACGACAGAGAACAAAATGCTGAGAGACGCTCCGTGGAACTCCGTGATCCTCGGCGGTTCTTTGTGAATCAAAAGGAGGGGCTGCAGATATGAACATCGGCATTCCAAACGAGTCTCTGAAGAATGAAAACCGGGTGTCACTGAATCCGTCCGCGGTAGCGACGCTAAGCAATCTTGGACACTCAATCTTTGTGGAGTCGCAGGCAGGAAAGGCGACAAGGTTCTCTGACGAATCGTACAGAAATGCCGGCGCAACCGTTGTATATTCGAAAGAGGAAGTCTATCGGCGCTGCGAGTTTATCTGCGGGGTGGAGCCGCCCGCGATTGAAGAAGTAAGGCTGATGGATGCGGGGCAGATATCGTTCAGCTTCCTGAATCTTCCCGTCGCTCGACAGCAATTTGTCGAAGAAATCACGCGTAAGAAGATAACCACCATCGGCTACGAGCTTGTTGAGACTGAAGATGGAGACCGCCCCGTGCTTCATTCGATGAGCGAAATAGCCGGACAGATTGCCGTTTTCATAGCTGCACGTTACCTGGAGACGGGTGATCACGGCCGCGGCATAATTCTCGGAGGAATAGCCGGCGTGGCACCGGCTGCGGTCGTGATAATCGGTGCCGGTGTGGTCGGTACAGAAGCCGCACGGACAGCAGCAGGCCTCGGTGCGCAGGTTATTGTGCTCGACACGGACTTGAGGCGCCTGCGAAACGTTGACCGGCTTCTGCTGAAGCGGGTCACTACCGCCCTTGCAACACCTGTCAATATTAAGAAGAGCACAGCCTACGCAGACGTGTTGATCGGAGCGGTGTTTATCAGGGGGGAGCGTGCACCTCACGTCGTCACGGAGGACATGGTAAAATCGATGAAGCCGGGCGCTGTCATCATCGATGTCTCCATCGATCAGGGTGGATGCGTTGAAACGAGCAGGCCAACGACGCTCCAGAATCCATCATTCATGTATCACGATGTGGTTCACTACTGCGTCCCGAACATAACCGGCACAGTTGCCAGAACTGCGACATACGCCCTTACAAACACTATACTCCCGTTCGTTGTCGAGATCGCCTCCAAGGGGGTGCCTCTGGCGCTCAGAGAGAACAAGGGACTTGCCAAAGGCGTATGCAGTTATGACGGGCACTGCACGCAGGACATGGCAAAGACCATTTTCGGCAAAGAGTTCGTTTCTGTCGAGAGCCTTCTGATATAATGGCCTGGACCGACACATACAGAAGCAAGGTGGTCTCCGCCGACGAAGCGGTGAAGTCCATACAATCCGGTGACAGGATCTACATCCATCCGGGGTGTGCGGTACCCGAAGTGCTCGTTGATGCGATGGTGAGGCGCGCAGACGAGGTTGAGCACTGCGAGGTCCTCCACATCCTTTCGCTTGGCAAGGCAGCTTATGTCCAACCCGGCATGGAGAACCACTTTCATCATACGGCTCTCTTCATCGGGAAGAACACTCGCGAAGCTGTGAACAAGGGACACGCCGACTTCGTGCCCGTCTTTCTTTCGGAAATTCCCGAGTTGTTTCACTCAAGACAGATGAAGATAGATGTTGCGCTGATACACGTGTCGCCGCCAGACGAGCACGGTTTCTGCAGCTTCGGAGTTGGAATTGAGACCACCAAAGCAGCAACTGAAGTGGCAAGGACGGTCATCGCACAGGTGAATCCTAATATGCCCCGCACGCTCGGCGATAGCTTCATCCACATAAGCAAGATCCACAAGGTCGTCGAGAGCGATGTGCCCATCATGGAGCTTCCGCAGGTAGAACCGGATACTTCGGAAGAGGAACTCGGGATATTCAGAAAGATCGGAGAGAACATTTCAGAGCTGATCGATAACGGATCGACTCTGCAGCTGGGGATCGGGAGAATACCTGATGCGGTCCTTATGTCTCTCGAAGGGAAGCGCGATCTTGGAATTCATTCGGAAATGTTCTCCGACGGCATAATAAAACTGGTCGAAGCTGGCGTCATTACGAACGAGAAGAAGTCATTGCATCCCGGCAAGATGGTGGCGAGCTTTGTCCTGGGCAGCAGGAAACTCTTCAACTTCATACACAACAATCCGATTGCCGAGTTTCACCCGTCGCAGTATGTGAATGACCCGTTTATAATAAGCCAGAACAAAAAGATGGTGGCGATAAACTCCGCACTTCAGATCGATCTTACGGGCCAGGTGTGTGCAGACTCTATCGGCTACAATTTCTACAGCGGTTTTGGCGGTCAGGTGGACTTCATCAGGGGGGCAGCAAGGGCGGAAGACGGGAAGCCGATTATGGCACTTCCTTCAACTGCCAGAGGCGGGACCGTTTCCAGGATAGCTACTCACCTGGCGGAAGGCGCGGGTGTCACCACGTCTCGAGGAGATGTCCACTATGTTGCCACCGAGTTCGGAGTTGTCGATCTGCACGGGAAGGCGATCAGCGAGAGAGTGAAAATGCTGATAAGTATTGCGCATCCGAAATTCCGCGATGAACTGACAAGCTTTGCCAGACAGAGATGCTGGATATGACATTGAAGGAAATTCTAAATCCGATATAACAAGCTCTAAACAATGTCCAAAACTCAAACAACGAAAACCACGATCTTGCGCATCTTGAATTTAGAGTTCTGGATTTTGTATTTATTCAGAGTTTCGTATTTAGAGCTTAGGATTTGCTCTTAAGTGGATTTGTCGCACAGGAGGATGAGATGACTACTGGTAAGTTGATGAAGATAGGTGACGTGGCGAAGAAGCTGGGGGTTGCTGTTTCGACGGTAAGGAAGTACGAAGCGGCGGGAGTTATCCTGCCTGTGAGGACAATCGGTAAGCACAGGCTTTTTTCGGAGGATGACCTCTTCTGGCTCGGCTGCGTTCGCGACATGATAACGCATAAGGGGATGACCCTGGAGGCGATCAAGAGAATGGTGGCGATCGTCCCGTGTTGGGAAATGCGAAAGTGCCCGATGGAAGAAAGAATAAAGTGTCCCGCGTATACGGACGACGCGACTCCATGCTGGCTCTTGAACGGCACGAAGTTCGACTGCTTCACCGCTGACTGCCGGACTTGTGTCGTTTACAAGGGGGTGACTCACTGCGACAATCTGAAAGTACTTCTGACCGAGATAGCGTTTTCAAAAGGATAGGGTAATGACGAATTTTCAAGCAATAATTCCGCCCCGCCGTGGCAGAAAACGAACAACAGTATCACGTACGGCGCGGTATCTTGCCGACGATGTACGATGAGTTCACGGAATTCCTCAGCGCATACCTTCTCGGGATGCAGAACCGTTATCATATTAGAATAAACGGCTTTAGTCCTTTCAACGAACCTGGGGACTCACTCTATTTTGAAACTCTTACATCATCCCCGGCGCAAGTAAGAGACATTCTCATCAAACTGCGGAAAAGACTGAATTCCCTGGAACAGTCTTCTCAGCTTCCCCACACAGATATCATTGCTCCGGAGAGCCCGGTGGTGAGCACTACAAATATTCCTGCCGGCATTGGCAAGGACTGTATCTCTTACCTGGATCCGGCACAAGGAGGCATTTTCGCCGACACTGCAGCAGTAAATAGCGTTGACATCGTCGGCACTCATGATTATTTCGATGAAGATAATACTGCCGACTGGTCAAAGCTGAAGAGTGTCAGTGAGAACAAGCCAATCTGGGTGACAGAAGTATGCTCTTCTTCGTTCGATCCGTACGACATCACATCAAAAAATGCAGTCGTGCAGGCGAAGTGGATAGATCGCAGCATGACGTTGGCCGATGTGCGTGCGTTTGTTATGTATTCGTTTTACGATACGCTGCCGTCGGTAGGAAACATCGGAGCACTTGTAATGTTCAACAACGACTCGGTCGTTGTTCCGAAGCGATACTACGGGTTCAAACAGTTTGTAAATTTCGTACGGCCCGGATACGTGAGGGTCAATGCAACGAGCGATAATAATCATCTCTACGTTTCTTCGTTCGTCAGCCCTTCAAATGACACACTGGTCATCGTCGCGATTAATGATACCGATGCCGTGTTATCCAATGTCACGTTTCATTGCCCGGCCACGACATCGCCTGTACTTCAATACGCCACCTGCGATGTTCCTGACTACAACACGACAGAGTTGGGTAGTATCCCACCTCCTGTCAACGGGAGTTTTGTCGCAGATATGCAGGCGACGAGTATCAAAACATTTGTCATTGTGTCTGACTATCAGACCGGCATGTCCAATCAAGGAGCTTCTTTGCCGGTCTCATATGGTCTAAGCCAGAACTATCCCAACCCCTTCAATCCAACGACAGTGATTAGCTATCAGCTACCGGTGACCAGCCTCGTCACGTTGAAGATTTATGATGTGCTCGGAAGGGAAGCGCAGACTCTTGTGGATCGGCGTCAGAATCTGGGATACCATTCCGTGATTTTCAAAGCGAACAACTTGCCGAGCGGCGTATATTTCTATCGCTTGCAAGCCGGTACATTCACTGAGACAAAGAAGCTCACTCTTCTCAAATAGTATTGAATGATACTAACTATGAATGGGCGGGCAGTTGCGCCTTACGCGCCGCGCCACAACATAAGAGGCGTTCAACTCATGACATCTCTCCATCTCGTTTTTTCTGAATCCACCAAGGTTCGAAACCTTTCTGTGGCGCTGACGGTTGTCTGCGTCACGATGGTAAGTGAGTATTTCTTCAGACACTACGTCATGTTTTGGTTTCCCACAATAGGGGAGTTGGGGGTCAACGACATGATTTCATTGTTGATTGTGTACGCGTTGCTGATGCTTGTCTTTGGATATGCAACGCATACGGATTGGAAGCGGGAGTTGCGAGGCATCGGGCATTCGTTGCAGGATCTGGCCAAGACGTGGGAGTACGTCCCCTGGCTCCTGCTCATGGCGCTGATTAGCGTACTGTTGCCTCTCGATCGGCTTTTGTGGGGCGGTGTGAAGCTGATGCCGTGGCTCACGAGCTCGTACCAGGATCCGGTGAAATGGTTCGCCGGACAGGCCCCATTTATCAAGGCGATAGCTTTTCTTGCAGTGAATGGTCTCTTTGTGCCTGTTGCGGAAGAGTATCTCTGGCGCGGCATCGTGCAAGAACGCCTTCTGCACATCCTGCCGGCGCCGCTTGCTATCGGCATCACAGCTGTGCTCTTTTCTTTTAAGCATGTGCTCGTCGACGATTCTTTCGGCCGCTTTCTTTTCATAATAGCGTTCGGAGTCATCTGTGGGATAGTGGCACAGCAGAAAAACTGGCGGGCTTCCGCTTCGGTGCATTTGGTCATCAATACAATCGGCACCATCGTGGCTCTCGTAACCGGATTACTATGAGTTGCCCCGCGAAAGTCATCTACACGGGCAACTGATCCAGGAGGCCGAAGGGACATGGCAAGTGGCAGTTTGATCCACACCAGCGCGCGGATTTTTATGCTGAAGCGTACGAAAGGAGGAAATGTGTCGGTATGACACCAAGTCGATTCACCAAGGAATTCATCGAGTACAGGAGAGTCAAGGATTACTATGAAAACAAATCACATCCGCCCAAATGGCTGCTGAAATTAATAACTCCGAACAGGTACCTCGATTTCATAGAAGGATTGTATGATGGCTCAGGGATCCCGTTTAACAAGTGGGTTGAAGAGAATGGCTATCGGGTTGACGGCCCGGTTAGTGAGTGCCACCTGAGGGGGAGCTGGAACGAGAAGAATCCGGCAGAATGGCTGACTGAGATGAGAATCCCGATCAGAAGGAGAGAATGATAGTACAGGGAGATGTAAATGGGTACTGTCTCACAATGCCCGATGACGACTCTGCCGATAGCGATCCCGAATGCGAACGCGCACTCCCCATATGCAGATGATGGTCGCCCGCGTCAGCAATGCAAAGATGTCTGACGGCAGAGACCATCACCTGTGAATGTCTGGAGTGAGCCGCGAAGTCAATCGGTTCCAACCGACACTTTAAGCATGAAGCTGCGCGGTGTTCCCCACGAAGCGCCGCTGAAGAATGAGCCTTTTAAAAGATACTGGTGGTTCAGGATGTTGTTCACGAAGAACTCGGGCTTGATGTTGAATGAGCCGAGGTGAATTGTCTTTCCGAGCGAGCCGTCGAAAATTAAATGCGGATTCACGTGACCATTCGTCTGGCCGTTGGCTAGTCCGCTGCCGTAGCTGCCTATAAGGCCTGCGAAATATCCGCTCTGGTCGTAATTGAGGCCGAGTGAATACGTTATTCTCTGATCGTGGTCGAGATCGAATGCGGTTGTCGGAGGGAGTGCGGGAAGGAATCCACCTGTAACACTTCCAACTCCCTGCGCATGGCTAACTGCAAGGTTGAAGTAACCTGTCAATGGTCCCTCGGGGTGATAATCCAGTCCAAGCTCAACTCCACGCACGAAGATCTGCTGGATGTTGACTGCCGTCTGGATGTCTGTCCCGGGTATCGTGTTATCGTCCATTCCAGGGTTTTCTTCCGTGTAATATCCGAGCAGCTTCGCGGAAAGAGAGCTGCCAAACGATTCTGTTACGCCCGCCTCGAAGTAGTTTCCTCTGACCGCTTTAGTCGGTTGCGATATTGTCCCCGACGCACCAGTGATCTGCCTGAGCTGTTCCACCAATACCGGCACGAAGAGGCGCCCGTAGTATGCATATACGGTTGTTGCCAGATCCGGGATATATGTCAACTTGATCTTTGGCGAGACCTGCGATTCGGTTCCGATTCCCTTCGCATAGTGCTGGTCGAACCGGACGCCGGCATCGATCTGGAATATTGGCATCGGCTGGTAAGTCGTCTGCGCATAAGCTCCGAGATCATATCCTTCGAGATCTTCTACGGACTGCGGGCCGAGCGATGCGCTGTTGAATGCGCTGAAGTTCTCGTTTCCTTTTGTGTAGTAGTAAGACGCACCTAATTTGAATGCCGCATCTTCTCCTTCAGGCAGGTTCACGTCAGACTTCGCTCCATATACATCGAACCTTCGGTTTTCCTTTATGTTATATGCAGTCGTGCTGTCGCCGACGAAGTAGAATGAGGGCACGTCGTTTACTCCCGGTGTGTAGTTGAGAGTGCCCTGTCTGTGCGTCAGCGCGAAGAAGAATTCCCCCGTATTGCCATCGCTGCCGAAGCCGTGGCGGTATATCAGGTTCTGGAAGCCGTCCGTTCCCTCCTGGTTGTCATTGAGTGAAATTCCTCCGGTGGAATCGTAAGGCACCTGGAAACTCGATCTGCTTTGGTCAATATCGAGAGCAAGTATGTCGTTTGGTGAGATTATGTACTGAACCTTGCCCAGGCCGAAAAGGTCCTCTCCATGATCGTGGAAAACGTCCGGGAGCGGCGTATCGATTCTTCTATCGGTCACTTTTCTCGATCCTGCGAAGAAGAAGGCGAAGTTTCCGGTGTGGCTGG
>CAZRXH010000047.1:0-26016 GCA_964603995.1 uncultured Bacteroidota bacterium
GAGATGAGGCCGCCCAGAAGGACGGCCTCTTTTTTTAGGAACCATCCGACGCTAGAACGCGTCTTGTATAATCCGGATTTTCGTAGAGTTGGTTCTTACTTCCACCACTATCACGTCAAACCTGAAGTCGCAATCGTCCAGTTCTCTTTCGACGAGGAATCCTTCAGCGGCTTTCCGAATCTGGGCCTGCTTCCTCGAATCTACCGCATCTTCTCCGCCGCCGTATGTGTTGCTCTTTCTCGTCTTAACCTCGCAGAAGACAACGATGTTTTCTTTCCTCGCGATCAGATCAATCTCGGCACGATCGTATTTAAAATTCCGCTCGAGTATCTCGTACCCACTTCTCTTCAGGAAATCCGCCGCCATCTGTTCACCTCTCGCTCCAAGGATCCTGTTCACGGTGTGAGCCTCAGATTGCTATCGAGAAACTCTTACGATGGATGGGGGTGAACCCGTGTTTCCTGATTGCCTGCAAGTGTTCCGCAGTCAGATATCCTTTGTTCTTGTCAAAAGAGTAGTGCGGAAACTCCTTTGAGTATGAGTGCATCAATGCGTCGCGGGCGGTCTTAGCTAAAATCGAAGCGGCAGCAATCGAAAATACGGTGGAGTCCCCTTTCACAATCGATATGCAGGTCCTGTCCTTCAGGTTGAGAAACTTGCCGTCTATCAGAATTACCTGAGGCTCTATATTTAGTTTTTCCACTGCTGATCGCACGGCCAGCCGCGTCGCGTTGAGAATGTTGACCGAGTCGATTGTCTCGTTCGGCACGTGCACGATGGAAAAATCTATCGCTTTCTCTCTGATGGCCTCGGCGGCTTCTTTCCTTTGTCGCTCTGAAAGGAGTTTCGAATCTCTGACATTCCTGATCAGGTCATCCAAAGGCATGATCACCGCCGCGGCCGTCACGGGTCCGGCGACCGGCCCTCTCCCGGCTTCGTCTACCCCGGCGACATACTTTATTCCACCGCTACTCAGCAGTCTTTCGAACTCGAACGTCGGAGAAAGGCCCATCTTGCCTCCAATTTATACAATTTTCGCGAGAAATGTCTTCTTCGGTTCAGAATCTAGATTGATATTTCAAGGGTGGTATGTTAAGATACTTCAGTGAAACTCTTCATTGCTTTGCTGATCCCGCTCTTTGCCGCTGGAGCGTTGCGCGCGAACGAAAAAGTAATGCTGATCCGGGTTGACGGAGCCATCAGCCCGGCCAGCGCGGAGTATATCATCAACTCGATAGATATGGCGGAGAAGCAGCATGTCTCTGCGCTCGTTATCGAGATGAATACTCCAGGCGGTCTTCTTGAATCGACGAGAAGAATTGTTCAGGGAATACTGGGTTCTTCAGTACCGGTTGTTGTGTATATATATCCATCCGGGTCGAGAGCCGGGTCAGCCGGCGTCTTCATAACTCTCGCTGCAAATATCGCGGCGATGGCCCCGGGCACGAACATAGGGGCCGCACATCCTGTGGGCGGTGGAATCGGTTCGGATACAACTTCGGTGGAATCAGAGAAGATCACGAACGATGCCGCGGCATTCGTTAGGGCGATAGCTCAGAAGCGCCATCGAAACGCCGTCTGGGCAGAGGAAGCCGTGCGGCGAAGTATCTCCAATTCCGAGTCCGAAGCGCTGAAGGATGGAGTGATAGACCTCGTGTCTCCGAACCTTGACTCTCTTCTGAAGCAGATAGACGGAAGGCAGGTCGAAACCAGCACTGGAACAGTCACTCTCAGGACAGCCGACGCGAAGGTTGAATTTGTCCCGATGAACTGGCGTGAGAAATTCCTCGGTGTCATCAGCGATCCGAACATAACATACATACTCATGATGATCGGCATCTTCGGGATCATGTTCGAGCTTTTCAACCCGGGCTCCATTCTTCCGGGAGTTGTCGGCGCGATCTCCCTGATTCTTGCCTTCTATGCATTTCAGACTTTGCCGGTCAATTACGCCGGACTTGCGCTGATCATCCTCGCCATAGTTCTCTTTGTGGCAGAAATCAAGATTGTGAGTCACGGTGTTCTTGCTATCGGGGGAGTAATCTCGATGTTTCTCGGTTCACTGATGTTGATACACTCACCGTTCGAACTTGTGAGTATTTCCCTCACGCTGATTATAACGACAGTCTTGGTTGCGACGGTATTTTTCCTGTGGGTTGTCGGTCTCGGCCTGCGGGCACAGCAGCGCAAGCCGACAACGGGGCTCGAAGGAATGATAGGAGAGCCGGGGTCGGTGATGACTCCAATTAAACCAGGTTCGTCGGGACAGGTGATAGTTCACGGTGAGATCTGGAAGGCGACGTCAGACCGAAATTTGAAGTCGGGAGATCAGATTGTAGTTGAATCGTTTGAGAATTGGATATTGAAAGTTAAACCCAAGGAATAGGAGGCTGATATGCCTACTGCTTTTGTTATTATTGTCATTTTTGTAGTGTTCTTTCTCGCGAGCGCGATCAGGATTCTCCGTGAATACGAGCGCGCTGTTATCTTCAGGCTGGGGAGGTTGATCGAATCGAAAGGTCCCGGCCTCATAATTCTCATCCCGATAATTGACAAGATGGTCAGGGTGAGCCTCCGTACTATCGCCCTGGATGTTCCGCCGCAGGACATCATCACGCGCGACAACGTCTCGGTGAAGGTGAGCGCTGTGATTTACTTCAGAGTATTGGATTCGCGCAAAGCGGTCGTCGAAGTCGAGGATTATCTGTTTGCAACGAGCCAGATGTCGCAGACCACGTTGCGGAGCGTCATCGGTCAATCGGAACTAGACGAACTACTCGCTGCGAGGGACAAGATTAACAAGGAACTTCAGGCAATAATCGACAGCCACACGGAGCCGTGGGGAATCAAAGTCGCTAATGTGGAAGTGAAACAGATCGACCTTCCGATCGAGATGCAGAGCGCTATGGCGCGGCAGGCCGAAGCGGAGAGGAATCGCCGCGCGAAGGTGATCAACGCCGAAGGCGAGTTTCAAGCCTCGCAGAAACTGGCAGATGCCGCGAAGGTCATCGGTGAATTTCCTACTGCAATTCAATTGAGATTCTTGCAGACCATGTCTGAAATTGCATCGAAGAATAGTTCGACGACGTTCTTCCCAGTGCCGATAGATTTGCTGGCACCTTTCCTTGCTAAGGACGAGGAAAAGAAAACGGCAGGGAAAAAGTAGATCCCGGAACACACAGTATGAGAAAAGCCCCGTTGAAACGGGGCTTTTCCTCAATTACCGAGACGGATATCCCAGGGCTAGCTTTCCAGGTCCGCCACATTACTTTGATCGTCATACTCCCACCATTCACCGGAACCTGTCCTCTTTCATGTCGCTCTGAGCGCCGTCCTTCCCTGTAATGTCCCATGAGAATGAAGCCCCATTTTGTTCTCTCGCTAATAGCCGCTGAACCCGGAAGGTTCGTGCCTAAATTACGTGCGTCTCCTGGCACATTATTTTTTCTTAATTTTCCGCACAAGGTCACTGAACTAGTTGCCTTAGAATGTGGTGACAGCTAAATTTGACCCGGAGGAAAAAGTCTATGAAATGGCTCGTTCTCTTGATATCTGTCGTATGGGTCTCAGCAGCAGCAGCCCAGGAGATTAATGCTACCGTAACACTGAATTATGACGCGCTAAATGGCACAGACAGGGAAAATGTCACCAACCTTGGGTCGGCAATTCAGGATTACATTAACAACTACAGGTGGACAGGCCAGGATTTCAAGGGCCCGAAGATCCAGGTTACTCTCAACATTTATCTGCTAAACGCCTCGAACGGCGTGTACTCAGCGCAGGCATTCATCGGGAGTCAGCGTCCGATCTACAAGTCGAAAGACATATCTCCCATGGTCCGCATCCTGGACAACTCCTGGCAATTCGCATACACAAAGGATCAACCTCTGATTCACGATGACTTTCATTTCAATGGCCTCACCGGTTTCATTGACTATTACATGTATGTTGTCCTCGGTTTCGACTATGATTCCTATGACCCGCTTGGCGGAACGAGATTCTTTCAGAAAGCCGCGAACATAGTGGCACAAGGACAGAACGGAGATAATCCGCAGGGTTGGCAGCCGACCACAACCGGGAGTTACTCCCGATATGCACTGGTGAACGACATAATGTCCGGCAGGTACGACGTGTTCAGAACGGCTTTCTACGATTACGAATATAACGGAATAGACATGCTCAGCACGCAGCGCGACTCCGCCCAGGCTGTGATTGCCGGAGCCTTGAACAAGATAGCGGATTTGGTTTTACAGTCAGGGTCGCGAAGCGCATTGATAAGGGTTTTCTTCGATGCGAAATATTCCGAAATTGCCGACGCTCTAAAAGGATACCCGGACAAGGGAATCCTTCAGAAGATGGCGATAGTGGACCAATCGCACCAAGCTACCTACGAGAAGTACTTGAACTAAGCGATAGTCTCCCGGGAATCCGGTTTGCATTCCCGGTCCCGTCGCGAGATGGACGTGGTCTCTTGATTTGCTGAAGGGGGTGGTGTATGCGAATTGCCGGTCGTGTGGTGTCGATATCGATGTTGTCGGTGTTTCTCCTCCTGCCGTTGGATAACTCGTATGGTGGATTCGAGCGACGGTATGCGGGAGCACGTTCACTTGGCGTCGCCGGCACACTGGGCTCGTTTGGCGACGGGCCGTGGACCTTCTATTCCAATCCAGCACGCACCGCCAGGACCACCGAGGTCGGACTCTTTTACGTTCCCTCCGTTCTCGGCTTACAGGAAGTAAGATCTGCTGGCATTTCGTATTGCGACAATATCCTCGGTGTCGATTGTACGGGAGCCGTTCAGACGTTCGGATTCCAGGTTTATCGTGAGACCGTACTTAGTGCCGGCATGTCAGTCCCCTTCTACGATTTCCTTTTCTTCGGCGCAGGCGTGAATCTCAACCATCTGTTCATAGAAGAATATGGCACAGAGATCGCCGCCAGTATTGACGCCGGAACTAGGATGTTCCTGTCGGACAATTTCTGTGCAGGTGTCAGTGCAACGAATCTCAATTCGGCTTCAATGACAAATTCAAATGACAGGCTCCCTCAGACAATTTCAGCAGGAATAGCGTACGTCTCCGAGGAACTCAACCTGGGGGTCGAATACTACAAGGAACTTGGTTTCCCTTCATCGGTGCGTGTCGCTGCCGAGTATTCTCCGGCCAGGTTTGTCACGGTGCGGACAGGCACAGCCAGCGGCACAAACTCATTCAATGCAGGCTTCTCACTCCGGTTTGCTTCCTTCGGGATCGAGTACGGTGCAATGTTTCACCAGACCCTCGGGCTTACGCAATCGTTTGGGGTCTCAATCAAGTTCAAGGAGAGCGACGAAACAGAGTTTGAGAGCATCCGGCGATACAGGGAGTCATTGCGACGATAGCAGGAAAAAGTGGGGATGGAGTATGTCCGCATGGGGCAGAGGAAAATTGAGAAGATAGCGATCGTTTTCCTGACCGTGACGATCCAGGGCGCGGAGATTTTGCTCGCGCAGTCTGTGGAAGACGACATCAGGGAGGAAAATCTTCTTGAGTCCGTTTTGACTAATTTCGATGATGCGCCGGACTTGTTCACGCCGATTGACATTAACCGGGCATCTGAAGAGGAACTGCTGTCGATCCCGGGGATGAGCGCCGCGTGTGCGTCTTCCATTGTCGGGTACAGAAAGAGAAACCGATCCATCCACAGTTTTGAGGATCTCTCGCAAATTGAAGGCATGACGCCGGACATCATGTCGATGCTGAAACGCTCTGCCGTAATCGAAGAAGACAACAGGATTCGAGCAGACGCGACGTCCTACTTCACCATCTCGCCTCAGCGGCTATCAGTCTATGATGACGCATATGGAGAGTACGGTATATTGAATTTTCAGCGGCTTAGTTTCTCTTATCGCAATTTAGAAGGCTATGCCGTCACGGACAAAGACCCCGGCGAACAAAGCTATTTGGATTTTTATTCTCTCGCCTTTGTGGCAAGGGGAGTCCTGGGTTTCTCCACCGTCAATGCCGGTGACTATACTGTCAGCCTGGGCAACGGATTGCTGTTTTCAAGCGGTGGAATGGTTTCCAAGACAGCGGGGGCAATCACGCCTCTGTTCGCAACTCGGGCATATTTTCTCGGACCCTACCGCTCGAAAGGTGAAAATAAGTTTCTCAGGGGCGCTGCATTTGCCGTGCCCGTAGGAAGGTTTGGAATTACCGCTTTCGTTTCCGCGAAGGATCTTTCGGCCCGGGTTGACACCGCTGGCTCGGTTACTTCAATTGATTACTCGGGACTGAACCTGCCTGCGTCCGCCTCACGAAAGAAGTTGAGGGAGAGAATAGCTGGCGGCATAGTGCACTACGATACACCAACTGTGACGGGAGGAGTTTCGGCGGTCTATTTCTCTTACGATTATCCGTTCAGAGACTACTATTCGAAAGATGTCCTGGCCGTTGAGTCGTTCGCGCGTCTCCGCATGGACCAAATCGTTTTCTCGGGAGAGGCCTTGTTCGACAGATTGATTTCTTTCTCTTCGAATGTCAGCTTCGACTACGGAGATGCGCGATTTGCAGTGGGAATACGAAACCTTCGTTCAAAGATTGTTCAGAACTACAGCGGCCCTTTGTCTGAAAGCTTCCCCACGAATCCTGAACAGGGAGTTTATTTCGGTACGACTCTACGTCCCCTCGACATCGTGAAGTTGGGATTCTACTACGACAGGTTCAGAATTAACTCAACTTCAGGTGAGCCGGAAAGAAACGGGGAAGAGATTTTCGTGGACTCTTATATTTCATTTTCCAAAATGAGAATTTTCGAAAGCGGTGGCACCGTTCTGTACTTGCGTTACAAATACAAAACAAAGGAAGACCCGTACGTACCATTTGTAGATGTTCCGACGGCCCTGTCAGTGATTGCAGGGTCAAAACAGAATCTCAGGATCGATCTCAAGCACAGGTTTGCAGAAGTGTTCTCCGTTCGTGCGAGAGTCGAGCGGAATTTCCTTTCCTCCGGCGAGAAAGGCGAGATGCTGCTATTCGATTGTGGTTGGCGAACCGAAGATGCAGCGATCGACGCGCGTGTGTGTTTTTACCGGACCGATTCGTACAAATCGGCTTTTTACACCGTCGAAAAAGACCTTCCTCATGTTGCGGAATTCACTCTGTTCTATGGCGACGGAGCGCGTCTCTTCCTGTTGGGCAGCTGGAAACTGAATGACTCATTCTCCGTCGGAACGAAAGTCTCAAGAGAGATTTACAGTGGTGACAGGGAAATGACCGTCGGTCCTTGCTCGGCCTACGAGCCTGGTGTCACCGACCTGAGTCTCGAATTCAGCTACAGCCTCGGCAAATGATGTCGGAACGCAATGTCGGTTTAGCGTACCAGGGAAGTAACGCGGATGAGATGTGTTCCTACGAATTGGCCGTCTTCGGTGAAATCAAACCCAAATTCAGCAGCGCCGATATGTTCACATGCATGGCAACCGTTGTGAATGCTATACGACACGATGAAACGCTCTCCTCCGCCCGGCAGCGGTTTCCACTTCGGCTGGTCGAAATGGAATCTGTCTCCCGGCCAAACTGAGGCGTCAGGGAACCGGCTCACAATCTCCCGGTAGGTCGTGTCTTTCTTCAGTGAGGCCAGGTCGACGAATTGGAAGTCATCGACATCGATCATCGGCGGTGTGCCGTTGACGAGTGTTACTCCGAGATTCTCATTGGCTCTGAATGGATAGACTACATATGCAACGTCGACTCTTCCCGTGTATGTGAAGTGATGGACGTAGCCGGTTGTGTCTGTCAGCGAAGTGAAACGAACCGCCTCAGCAGACGCACCCATATCTCTCATCAGGTCAATGAAGCATTTCTGAAAAGCCGGGGCTGCAAGTGTGTCGCATCTTCTGTCCATGATTTGTCTGAAATCCGAAGGGGCATACCACACGACATTCGAGTCTATCCGGGGCGTGGGCGCTTGCACCTTGACATCCTGGGCATCAGCACATACTGCGAGGAGAAGCATGACGAAGACTATCCGCGTTTTCTTATTTCGGCGGCGAGTTGTATTATTCACCATTGAGAATCAGTTCCTCTCAGCAAACTAAGTAACGAATTCAATCAAGTCAACGAAGATCAATCAACAAAAATTTCGGAAAGATATTAGAGAATGAAGCAACAATATTCAGTGATAGTTTTCGATTTGGGAAACGTCTTATTGCCGTTCGATTACAAAATAATTCTTCAGAAGCTGGATAAGGTGGAGAACGGGCTGGGTGAAAAATTCGCGCTGTTCTATAGGGACAATTACGACGTTCACAGAAGACTTGAACGGGGAGAGCTTTCGCCGGACGAGTTCGCCGATATCATGCTGGGCGTCCTCGATCACAAACTCGCGAAGGAGGACTTCTTCGAGATCTACTCGAAGATGTTTTCCGTCAACGAAAAACTGGTTGACGTTCTCCCTGCGCTCAGGAAGAACTACAGGCTGGTTCTCCTATCAAACACAAACGAGATCCATCAGCGCTACGGGTGGCACGAAAATGAATTTCTGAAGTTGTTCGACAAACTGGTGCTGTCACACGAGGTGGGATCAGTTAAGCCGGAAGAGAAGATATACCGTGCCGTGGAAGAGTATACACAGTCACCTCCCGAGCAACATTTTTACATCGACGATATCCCGGAATATGTCGCCGGAGGGAAGAAGATGGGTTGGGATGCGGTACAGTTTGTTGGAAACGAGGAACTCTTCGCGGAGTTCGAGAAGCGCGGAATAAATTGGAATGACAGAATGGTGGAATAAGAGATATAATTACGGAGTTTTGTTAGTCCGTCACTTCCGTTCCTTCAACATCCCGTCGAATTTTTTCCAGTCGAAATTCCAGGGGTCGGTCTTTCTTCCCGGGGCGATGTCTTTGTGTCCGAGTACGTATTTGATCGCATACTTGCTCCTGAGACAATCGACAAGCGAGGCGAGAGATTCGTACTGCGCATTGGTCGGAGAATCATGGATTGTATTAACGATTTCTATACCTATTGACACTGAGTTCACGTTTGTCGTGCCGTCGGGGAGGCGGCTTTTGCCGGCCTGATACGCGATATCACGTTCGGGTACGAGTTTGTATATGTTGCCATCCCGGTCGATGATATAGTGCGGGCTCACATCGATGTCCTTGTACTCGCGAAGTATTCCCGCCACGCTGAATGAATCAGGAGTCAGGGCATTGTAGGAAGAGTGAATGATGATGGCCTCTATCTTTCGGGGACGATTGACTGTTTTGTGTCCCCAGCTCACAAGGTGATCTATGATTTTCAGATGGCTGCACGGTGGTTGCGCAACTGCTCCCTTCGACTGCCCGATGAAAAGGAGGAAGCCAATGATGATGTTGAGAACCAATATTGCTCCGATTTTATTGTGATGTCGGGATAAAAAAAGCCGTTCGGATTGCGACCGAACGGCCTTCACTTGAAAATGAATCGAATCAGGAGCAGCCGCTGGTTGATCCGCAGTTCAGGCATTTGTAGCATGAACCGCTTCGAATCATGATCGAACCACACTCGTGACATGGCGGAGCATCCGCCTGTTCCTGAAATACCTTCTTTTCAGTTTGTTCCAGGGTAATACTGAGCTCGCTCTTTTGTTCAACATTGGGTTCTGCCGCGATGGAGTCGAGCACGACCGACGCGGGCTGCTCAGTGCGAGGAAGGAATTTCAATCCCATCCACCTGAAAATGTAATCGAGTACGGACTTCGCTATCGGCACTTCCTTGCTGTTTGTGAAGCCCGACGGCTCGAAGCGCATGTGGCTGAATTTGTCGACCAGGACTCGCAGGGGGACGCCGTACTGGAGGGCAAGAGAGATCGCCGTGGCGAAACCATCCATCAGCCCGCTGATCGTGGAACCTTCTTTCGACATCGTTATGAAGATCTCGCCTGGTGTCCCGTCCTCATAGAGGCCGACGGTGATATAGCCTTCGTGTCCGCTTATGCTGAACTTATGCGTTACGGCGCTTCTCTCATCCGGGAGTCTGCGTCTGCTGACACGAGTCGAGGATGCGCTCCTTTCTCCTTTTGAGCCATCATCTTTCTTCGTGCTCAGCGGCTGGGTCCTCTTCGAGCCATCGCGATAGACGGCAATAGCTTTCAGCCCAAGCTTCCAGGCCTCGATATAAGCTTGTTCGATATCTTCAACCGTTGCATCTGTTGGAAGGTTGACCGTCTTTGAGATGGCACCGGAAAGGAACGGCTGAACTGCGGACATCATCTTGATGTGGCCCATGTAATGGATCGAACGCGTGCCGCTGACAGCCTTGAAAGCGCAATCAAAGACCGGGAGATGTTTGTCCTTGAGATGAGGTGCGCCTTCGATGGTACCCGTCTCATCTATGTACTTCACTATCTCGTCAGCCTGCTCCTTCGAGTAACCGAGCGTCTTAAGAGCGAGCGGGACGGTGTTGTTGACTATCTTCATGTAGCCGCCACCGACGAGTTTCTTGTACTTGACAAGCGCGATGTCCGGTTCGACGCCCGTTGTGTCGCAATCCATCATGAACCCGATGGTTCCTGTCGGAGCCAGTACGGATATCTGGGAATTTCTGTAGCCATACTCCTTTCCAATTGTCAGAGTGTCATCCCACACATTCTTCGCTGACTCGGTGAGATATTCGGGAACAGCGCCAATTTTTATCTTGTCAACGTGGGCTCTGTGCTTTGTAATAACACCCAGCATTGGTTCCCTGTTGATCTCGTATCCCTCGAACGGGCCGATAGTCTTCGCGATAAGTGCGCTCTGCCTGTAGCCTTCGCCGGTCATGAGCGCGGTGATTGCGCCCGCATAAGCTCTTCCAGCGTCGCTGTCATACGGAAGTCCGAGTGACATTAGCAATGCCCCGAGGTTTGCGTATCCGATTCCGAGTGGTCTGAATGCGTGGCTGTTCTTCTCGATAGACTTCGTCGGGTAGCTCGCGTTGCTGACGATGATCTCCTGGGCGGTAATCGTGATTTCCACCGAATGCCGGAAGGAGTCCACATCGAACGAGCCGTCTTCCTTTCTATACTTCATAAGGTTGAGAGAAGCAAGGTTGCAGGCGCTGTCGTCGAGGAACATGTATTCGCTGCAGGGATTTGAAGCGTTTATCGGCGCGGTGTTGGGGGATGTGTGCCAGCTGTTTACTGTAGTGTGGAACTGCATTCCAGGGTCGCCGCTGATCCACGCGGCCTCGGCAATTTCGTGCATGAGATCGCGTGCCTTGTATGTCCCCGCGACCTTGCCATCCCTTACGTTCTTCGTGGCCCACTCCTTGTCTTCCAGGACAGCGCGCATGAAGTCATCCGTTGCCCGCACGCTATGGTTTGCATTCTGGAACTGCACTGAATCGTAAGCTCCGCCTGGGACATTGAAGCCGGGGTCATAACCCGCGTCAATCAACGCCCAGGCTTTCTTCTCTTCCTCTGATTTGCTTCTGATGAACTCCAAAACGTCCGGATGATCTGCGTTGAGTATCACCATCTTTGCGGCGCGGCGAGTCTTACCACCAGACTTTATTACTCCCGCGAACGAGTCGAACCCGCGCAGGAACGATACAGGACCAGAAGCAGTACCACCACCAGAAAGTCTTTCCTTGGAGGAGCGGAGGCTGGAGAAGTTGGTGCCGGTTCCGCTTCCCCACTTAAACAACATTCCCTCGGTCTTCGCAAGGTCGAGGATCGCCTCCATGGTGTCTTTGACCGAGTTTATGAAGCATGCCGAACATTGCGGTTTGTCTTCGATGCCGACATTGAACCAGACCGGGCTGTTAAATGATACATACTGGTTCACCAAGAGGAACGCCAATTCGTCGTAGAAGGCGGTAGCGTCCTCACTCGACGCGAAATAGCCGCCCCGGATGCCCCACCGAGTGAACGTGCGGGCGACGCGGTCGACGAGTTGTTTCACACTGGTTTCCCTCTCTGGAGTGCCAAGCTGGCCATGGAAATACTTGGATACAACTACATTCGTGGCGGTCATGCTCCAGAAATCCGGAACTTCCACGTCGTTCTGCTGGAATATTATCTCTCCCTTTTCGTTTGAGATCGTAGCCGTTCGGTTCTCCCAGCTAATCTCATCAAAAGGATGGATCCCTTTCCTGGTGTAAAGTCGTCGAACAGTAAGCCCTCCCCATTTTGACTGTGCCTTCGTCTCTTCTGAAACAAACGTATCGGTGTATCCCATGGACATCCTCCCTTTCATCTTAAGTAATCTACCGTCGTTGTCCGGCCTGATCATGAAAATCTGACCGTGCCTCGTCAGCACAAACGGCAGTATAATTAGTCGATATGCCTCAACTATGTAAACACCCGGCCGTCTCCCTCCACATGGCAGCAGAGTCGGTTTGCAAGTTATTGTCAAGCATAAGGAAAGTCAAGAGAATTTAGCTCAAGAATTGACTTTAACACAAACTTTGTTGTGTGTTTTAAGCTCTTTACTGCTCGGCGGTCTAGGCAGCCCAAGAATTTGGTTTAAGTTCAATCATTCTTTGTCTCCTCCCCCTGGCTTGTATAATGGAAAGGCGGGCTTCGAGTTGTGAGGAGGGGGGCTTAAGCGCTCTTTTCGGTCGAGGTGGCGTAAAGAAGGTTGTCAACAGCCTTTATCATTTCGATAGTGCTGTATGGCTTTTGAAGAAGTCCATCCGCATGTTTTCCCAAGATCGACTCGAGGTCAGAGAGCTCGCTGTACCCGGTGCATATCAAGACTTTCGGTGCATCGGGTCTCTTCTTGATCTCGATGCAAGTGTCTTTGCCCCCCATCCCGGGCATAACCATATCAAGGACAACGAGCTTGACATCGGGGCTTCCTTTCAAACACTCAAGGGCCTGCAGACCATCGTTCGCTGTGAGGACAGTGTAGCCGCGCTCGCTAAGTATGTCGTATGCAAGCTGTCGGACACCTTCTTCGTCATCGACAACTAAAACCTTGACTCCTTTGATGCCGAAGCCTTTCGGTGGTTCGGCTTGCTGACCGGATCCGACATTCTGCAAATAGGGGGGTAGGAATATCTTTACCCGCGTACCTATACCCGGTGTAGATTCAACGTCGATGAAGCCTTTATGGTGCTTCAGGATATTGTATGCCATGCTGAGACTCAACCCGGTGTACTTCTTGACCCTTTTTGTTGTGAAGAATGGTTCGAAGATCCTTCTTCTTATTGCCTCGTCCATGCCGAGCCCATGATCTTCCACCTCGACGAAGCAGTATTCACCCGAGCGAGCTTGGGCGGGCGCCGAATCTGGCAACTCTTCGACACCGATGGAGCATATTATAGTTCCACCGTTTTCCATCGCATCCACGGCGTTTGTGAGGATGGCGAGCAGCACTTGCCTGATCTGAGAGGTGCTGATGCGCGTGCGAATAGAGCGGCCAAAGGGGGTAAGGAGCAACGAGTATTTTTCCCCATGGGTCTTCCTGAAATCGCTGATGATGTCCGCAGCGAATCTGTTGAGATCGACTACTTCAAGGGTCTTCGCATCCAGCTGGGAGAATCCAAGAACTTCTTTCACAAGCTCAGTGGCCCGACGGGATGAGTTCTCAACTATATCGGCATAATGATACTCCTTCGAATTCTGGGGAAGCTTTCTCTTCAGGAGTGAGGCGTAACCAGTGATGCTTCCGACGATGTTGTTCAGGTCGTGAGTGAGGGAAGAGGCGAGCTTTTCGAGTGTCTCTATCTTCTTCTCCTTCGCGGCGTAGTCTTCGTAGTATCCCCTCACGCCCGTGTCTTGGACGGTTGCGTAGAATGTCTTCGAGGCTGGGTCAAATTGTATGGCGAACTCAAAATTCCCACGGTTCCGGGGTCTATTGACTTCCGCCGCGAATCTAACGAACTTCTCCTTGGACACTGCTGCGACACCCACCAGAAGATCGTCGAGACGGGCGGCGTCTTCATGAGCCATGTAATCCCGGACTTTCTTGCCTATAAGATTCTCGTCTTCGAACATCTGCATCGCGACTTTGTTCGCTGTCTGGATGGTTCCCTGTTCGGAAAGAGTCAATAGCCCGAATACCGAGTTGTTGTAGAGTCTCTCCAGTGCTGTTCCCTGCTCTTTCACCACGTCGAAAAGCTGTGCTGACCTGTATGCCGAGTAGACGTGGAGGATGTACGATATGATGAGAGCGCGAGGCAGCACGCTGGAGATTGGACCGACATGGTCAAATGCCACTAAGAAGTCCTTCGCGGGTGGGTTGGGTGCGATGACCGTCAGATTGCCCCCAGGTACGTGGGATCTCAGGAATTCTGATAGCGACTCATCATCGCCGTCGGAAGATGCGTCTGGGATGAGTTTCTCCATAGTGGTGTTCCAGATCGCATCACCTTCAGGGAATTCCCTGAAAACATGTGACAGGCTCTTGCTTCTGAACCGTTGGGTCTCCACAGAAAGGGTTTCGCCTGTCAACTGGAATGCTGTCAGCAACAAGCTCCCGTCAGTAGGCAACGTTTCGCAGAAGATCACGGAACGGGTACCGGTAAGGGCGTGTCCTCTCTGCAGGGCCAGGGTCAGGATTGCTTTCTTGTCAAGGACTCCTGTCAACTCAGCGATACTGTCGAAAAAGAGTCTAAGAACCCCAGTTTGATCTTCCAGCTGCCTGGTTTTCTGTTTCACCTTTGTACGGAGCAAAATCGAGAAAACCGAGAGGGAAAAAACAAGTGCAATTACCAAAGTAAATATCAACTCTATCGAACTTGAGTGACGGAAAAAGAAGCCTTCAGGAATAGGTCGCAGGTCTGCCGACGATCTGAGGAGTAGGTCATCGTTACCATTGAATGGTTTCTTGGCGGAAAACCGGCTGGAGACACCGGTAATCGAAAAAGATTCACCCTCCCGGATTTGGTCGACATCGAACTGAGGGTCCTGCCTGAAGTCGGCGAACGCGACCGCCGTGTCATTGTTCCCGTCCACGAAGTGGATTGAGATGCCGTTGAGTGTGAAGGTTCTTGCGACGATCTTGCCAATGCATCGGACCAGGAAGCCATGGAAAGTCCCGTTGTTTATCTGTTTTACAGATGCACTGACGGGGTACACTTTGACACCTCGTTTTACAATTCTAATCTGTGGAGATATCATCTCCTCCTGACCATAATAGACTCCGAGTTTGCCCGTCGCCACGATGCTGTCCCCCACAAAAAGTACGGGACCCCGGTAGTCGAATTGAAAGAGCATGATGCCCCCGGTCCGATCCTGGATGAAACTCACAAGTGTGGAATCGGTCCTCGTGGACGGAATCGTGACGACTCCTGCCACTGCGACGATCTTGTTCGTCTCCTGGACAACGCTATTCCGCGGAATAAGTCCTACGACATTCCTTATCGGAGTAATGCCCTGGTGTGATTGGAAAGAGAAGATCAGGGCCGAAAGCGCAAGGCAGATCGGATTCAAGAAATCCCTCTCCCGCCAAGGTCCTCACTGGACAGGAGGTTCAATACTGAATGAAGCAATTCGGCTACCGACACGGGCTTTGCTAACCACTGATCCGCTCGTGACCGTTTGAGCCTTTCGATGGCGGCGGCTGACAAGTTCCCCGACAAAACCAGCACTTTGACTGGATAGTTCACCTTTCGGTCAGCAATCAACTCGAGCACCTTGAAGCCGTCGATGCCCGGCATCATTAGATCCAGTACGACAAGCTCGGGTTTGAATTCGCCCACCAAAATCAAAGCTTCGTACCCATCCTGACTGATCGTGACTTCGCAATTCTCCAACTTGTCGCGCAAGACTTCCCGAATCATCTCCGCGTAAGTCTCGTCGTCATCGATTATGAGTATTCTCTTCGGATGGGCTCCCCTGAAATCGAAGTTAATATCCATGTTGTGAGCCTTCAAAAATTTTCTGAGATCAGACGGCCAGATCCTGAAATGCCCCCCTGGAGTGGCGTAAGCCTTCAACTTACCTGCCCTGATCCAGTTGTTGATTGTTCGAGTTGTGACGCGGCAGATCTGTGCCGCTTGTCCAACACCCAGTGGCTTCGAAACAGATATCTCTTCTGCCAGCATTTCCGGTTTTTCTTATTTTTCCTGTTGTTCCAACTTTAACACTTTTTCACGTGAGTTCCAATAAAGAACGCCATGATCCCGTGAAGAAGAACATAGGAACGTCTATCGGATTGGGCAGTGAATAGGCTCAGTTCAGTCCAAGCGGACGTGGAAAGAGCGGTCAGGGACCGGAATGCATCAGCCAGGTGCAAGAATACCGGCTTCGTGACGGTATCGGCCGAGTCGCGAAAATCGTGCTTGACTCTATGGTCCCGTTTTGCTATGTTTCAGATGGAAAGGTCCGATTTATGTCACTGATATTCAGCAGGCAGTGTGAATATGCCCTTCAGGCGGTGCTCTACATGTCAGCCCAGCCGGAGAAGAAATACACAAACATCATTGAGATGAGCGAGCGGCTTGGCATCCCTATGCCGTTCCTTGGGAAGACTCTTCAGCTGCTCGTGCAGACGAAGATACTCCAGTCGCAGAAAGGACCGAAGGGCGGATTCAAGCTTGCCAAATCTCCTGATGAAATTGCTCTCTTTCACGTAGTCGATGCGATTGATGGAACGGACTTTCTTACGTCCTGCGTGCTCGGCTTTCCTGAATGCTCGAGCAAGAACCCGTGCCCGGTGCATTCTGAATGGGGGACTCTCCGTGACCGGGTCTACCAAATGATTGCTAACAAGACGATAGCTGACATCGCGAAGGAAATAGCTGACAGCAAACAGCTTCGCACAAAGTTGAGGCTAATGTAATTTTTATGGATACATACAGGACAAAATTATCCGAAAATAGCGACGAGGCCGTGAGGATCCTTGAACTCAAGGACGGGAGAAGAATCAAGAAACTAGTCGACAAGACTCTTCTGAAGACGGTTCGCTCGGATATCCGCAGTTATGTTCAACTCCTCTTTCTGCTCATTACTTTTTGGATTGGCGTGGACTTCTACATGTTTGTGAGTGGACTTGAAAGGGGAGTAACCACCGCGGCTCGTCCGCCCGGTGTGGAAGGTTTCCTTCCAATCAGTTCACTCATGAGCTTCAGGTATTTTCTCCTCACGGGAATTGTGAACCACATTCATCCGTCCGGCTTTTTCATCTTTGTTGCCGCGTTGCTCATCTCGATATTCGTGAAAAAAGGTTTCTGCAGCTGGATATGCCCGGTAGGCTATATTTCCGAATCGTTGTTTCAGCTCGGCGCGAAGATCTTCGGGAGGAATTTCAGATTGCCTAGATTGATCGATCTTCCGTTGCGCTCGATCAAATATCTTCTCCTCGCTTTCTTTCTCGTCACGATCTCGACGCTCTCCGTTGTGCAACTCGATTCGTTCATTCATTCAGATTACAACAAGGTCGCAGATATAAAGATGTATATGTTCTTCGCGCACATCTCGACGGTCTCAATCACAGTCATAGGTGCACTCATCGTTCTTTCCATCTTCTACAAGAACTTCTGGTGTCGTTACGCGTGCCCGTATGGGGCCCTGCTTGGAATTACTAGTCTGATCAGCCCTCTTAAGATCCACAGGGTGGACCGGACATGCATAGACTGTGGTAAATGTGCGGAAGCATGTCCTTCATATCTGCCGGTGGATAAGCTCGATGCCGTGAACTCGGCAGAGTGTACCGCGTGTTATTCATGCGTGGAGGTTTGTCCTGTGAAGAACACTCTCAATTTGTCCATGAGATCTGGCAGGAAAGGGTTATCGCAACGACAGTACGCAGCCCTTTTGACCATGGTTTATTTCGGAATTGTTGGAGTCGCGCTGCTGGCGGGACTGTGGCAGAACTCTGTGTCGTCCCACGAGTACCTGGAGCTTTTCAAGAATATCAGTGCGATAAGTCATGGGTTCTAATATGTTGCGGACCAGCCCGCCCGAACCCCGCGTTGAGCCTGTGGATAGATTGAAATGGGAGCATGTCACGCTCCTTGATGAAATGGACAGACTGGCTGTCCATGTGCAAGAAAGGGGAGGGAACCGCGGTGGTATCAGCGATAGAACCATAACCATTTTGGAATCTCTCGAGCATCATCAGGAAGCAGAAGAGAGATTTCTATTTCCTCTTGTGATCGAGCTCGGTGAGAGAATTTTCGCAGAACTTCGCGGGGAGCATAAAATGTTTTCGGTGGCGTCCGATACTCTGCTTTCGCTCACGGGAGCAGGGGATGTGGAATCACTGGTTAAATTCCTCGCGGGTTTCAGAGCGGATCTCAGTGCCCACTTTACGCGAGAAGAGACGAGCGTTTTCTCGAACACCAGCGATATGCTGTCTCCGGCGCAAATGGACATACTCAGGATCAAATTCGCATCGAGGAAGGCTCTTGAGATATGACCTTACGTGAGTTCATTCCCAGAGAACATGGCGCATGGGCTATGTGGATCGTTCCTATGTTGTCAGCCGCGATCATCACCCGCTTTTCGTCGAGCTTTTTCCTGCTTTTTATCTGCTTCACGCTCCTCTACATCGTGCATCATCCGATCGTGATGATGTTGAAGCGGAAGAGCATTTCGGACAAAAAAGACATGAAGCAGGTTGCCGCTGTCGCTATGCCGGCGGTTCTTCTTGGGATTGATCTCGTAGCGCTCAATGGTCTGGCCTGGCTCCTGCTTTTCGGCGCGACAGAGATGGCCATTTTCGTTTTCAGCGTCAAATCATTTCTCGACAGGGAACAGCGCTCGGTGTTGAACGAACTCACGACAGTAGCCGCGCTGACGCTCTCGGCTCCCGCTGCATATTACACGATCACAGGAGTGTTAAACGCGAGCGCCATCATATTGTATGTGCTCAATTTCCTGTTCTTTGGGAGTAGCGTCTTCTATGTCAAGATGAGAATTGAATTCCTCCGAGCCAAAGGAACATGGAAAGACGGTGCGAAGAGGGCGCGCTCTATGATGGTCGCATATCATTTGCTGATGGTTCTCGTTGTCGTTTTGGCCGGTGCTCTCGGCGTGTTGAGCATGTGGATCCTCCTCGGATTCGTCCCGATGTTGATTCAGGTTTTGGCGGGGTCGATGTCGAAGGCGACCAAGATGAACTTCAGCCGGCTTGGAGTCACGTTGGTGGTTCAGTCCGTAGTGTTCCTCGGCGTGTTAGGCGCATTTTTGAGGTGATTCTCAAACGCCGGCGGAACATACCTGATGTCCCGCCGGCTTCAGGGACAACTATTTCAGCGTGATCTTCAATGTGTGCTTCTGCACCACATATTCGTCATACGGCGCGATGTAGACTTCACTTATTACGGGGGGCTTACTCCCGTCTCCACCCGGCCTCATCATGAAGACAATGCTGTTCTTGCCTTTCATGTTCAACCAGGCATCCGGCAGGTAGAAATCCTTCTGGGGTCCCGTTGAAAAAAATCTGCCCAGGAGTTTTCCGTTGATCCATATCTGCCCACTCCCTGTTGATTCGATATGCAAGCGCCAGGGAACAATCCAGCCCGCCCTGGTGGGGACAGTGAACTCTACCCTGTACCACGTTATCTTGTCTGGCGATTGCACGCTCTCCCAGCCCTTGGAAGTCTTCCAGCCCGAGTCGTCGAAAGCCCCGCTCTGCCAGTCCGCCAGCTTGCCTGCCAGCGAGTGATGAAACCGCATGTCGGTAGTGAGCGGGACACCGCTTCCCCACTTGAAGACTACCGGTTTCCATATTCCTCCGCCTGCACCCTGGTTCTGGACATAGACCGCTATGACATTGTCGCCGGGGTTGCCAAGTTGCGCAAGTTGGACTGTGATCGGAGTGTCGTAACCATGATGATCGGCCGCAAGCTTTCCGTTCAAGTAAATGAGCGCGTTGTCGTCGATCGCTTTGAAAGTCAAGGTTGCATTCTGACGGACGGCATCCTCGCTTAACTCCAGATGAGCTCTGAACCACCATCCCTCATTCTCGCGGATGAAGGGTTGATTGCCGTTACCGACGGTCGTCTCCGCCCACCGTGTATCATTGAAGGAAGGCAAAGCCTCCGGCGGATTAGGGCCGGGGTAAGGAGCTGCGGTAGGCGAGTGTTTCCAATTATCAAGAGTCTCGATCTGTCCGTCCTGAAGAAAGGAGATTGACTTGAGCCCCTTGTTCTGCTCCATGAAGCCGCCGTTCGGCCATCCCTCATTCTCATAGACTATTTCTATTGTATGCTTGCCTGCAGGGAGTCTGTCTTTTGAGATATCCTGCTCCCCGCTGCCTGTCAGCCCCGCAACCGCCTTCCCGTCAATCAGCACCAGATGCCAATCGTTGTCGTAATAGTCTAGCTTCAGCAGACCGCTCTGGTCGGTCGAGAAGGCACCGGAGTATACGGTGTAACCGCTTGCGTAATTACCCTGAGTATCCAGAGGAACAAGACTATCACCCGCCGTCTGGAGTTTCATCCAGCTTCCGGGGGGAGGAGCCTCAGCGTCAGCCTTCACATGTAGATCTTTTATTTGAATGTTCGGAAGTTTGATCGGCGATGTGCTCAGGGAGAAAATTATCAGTCCAGTACGCCGTTCGACGTTCGTCTTCACCGCCTTTCCGTCGATTGAAACCGATGCAACTTTGTCGCCGGCAAGGAGTGAGAATGAGTTGCTCCCGGGGCGGGTCTGGAGACTAACGTTGATCACTTTTCCATCGATGCCTTTGTCCAGTGTGAGGTATGAATCGGAGACGAGTGCGACCGGCCCGGATGGCGTGTCGAAAACCCGCGACCTCGCCGCCCTATCCTCGGTTGTCAGAAGAACGTAGACGCCGTCCCAGTTGAACAACTGGTCGACGTCCTTGATTTCCTCGGTGCAAAGACTGGAGCCGGCGTAAATAGTCGCCTCATCGCCGGGATTTCCGTAGGCTACAATGAGAGGTTTGCCGTTATGTTGGGCTATCGCAGATACCGGAACGTTGGAGTAGTAGAGAGTCGCGCCGCCCGGAAGAGGGACTCCGACCGGGAGAAGACACGCGCCTCTTGCGCGCATGGGAACAGTCAGAGTTACGGGGGAGCCGTGTGGATCCCTGAAACGCACTTTTGCCCCCACGGATCTGTCGTTCTTGTTCCAGACGAAGAGAAACCCGGTGCTTCCGTCGGTCTGGAGGACAGCTTCGACACCAGGAGTCTCGCTCTCGGCGCCATTCCTGACTTCGCGCGAGTGAACCAGGTGCGAACCCTCGAGTCTTATGAAATCTCCGATCAGTTTCACTGCCCGGTATTTTTCCCAAAGGCCGCCGGGCTCCGAGATAGGTGCGGTATAGTCGTAACTTGTTGTCTTATCCTTGGCACCCCAATAGCCGAAGTTTGTCCCGCCGTACAGCATGTAATAGTTCAGTGCCTTGATGCCATGGGCAATCACATAGTCGGTGAGCGCAATGATCTGATCCGGTCCGAAATCATTGACGCGCCGGATGCTTTTGTCTCCGACATTGGAGAACCACCCTCCCTGAAGCTCCGTGATCATCGGAGGAGAGTCGGGCTCTTCCTTTTCCATACTCGCGATTCTTGGGAGCGTGCTTTCGATAGTCCACCCCGGATAGAAGTTGCACGCATCCATCACCTGCGAGAAAACCGAGTCTGAATTGTCGCGTGCCTGCCTGGTCCAGCAGGTAATGATGGGTACGTCAATCCCGTTCTTCATGGCTGTCTCGTAGAGCGACTTAAGATACGTAACCTTATCACTGTCAGGAAGGCCGAAGTAGTCATACTCGTTTTCGATCTGCATCAGGATTATGCTTCCGCCGTTCGTGATAAGGTGCCGCCGGATAACTGGGAGTACCTCGTCGTACCAGTATTTCGACCAGTGGATGTCCGCGGGCGAAGCGGTCCTGAAACCGATGTGTTTTCCCTCCAGCCAATCAGGGAACCCGCCGATGTTCCACTCCGCGCAAATGTAAGGTCCGGGCCTGACTATGACATAAAGACTATCCTGTTGGCATTCGTTGAGGAATCTTTCCAGCGGTGCAAAGTCCGGCTGCCCCTCATTCTGTTCATGCCAATTCCACGGTACGTAAGTCTCGATGGCGTTGAACCCGGCAGCCTTTATTTTCTCGAGCCGGTCTCTCCATTCGGATGAATCGCACCTGAAGTAGTGGAAGCTGCCGCTGTAAATGAAAATATGTTTGCCGTGGATTATGAAGCCGTCGTGGTCATAACTGATAATATCGGGGTGGGAAAATCTGACGTGACTGGTTTTCTCCTGCTGTGGAGTGCCGCCGAACGTGAAGACGGCGAGAAGTGAAGTCAACATCATCAAAGAGAGCCTGCTCATTGTAGCCTCCTGAGTTTGGATCGCAATACGTTACCGACTCTCCGTTTCTAGTTCAAGTGTGAAATGAATTCTGGCGAGCGTGTTTGAAGTTGCCGGACCGTCATGTTAAATTAACGTCCGTCTGCTAATCACGCATTTTGGAGTCAAACGATGAGTCTGCTTGTAGTCGGGTCGATCGCTCTCGACACCATTGAAACCCCGTTCGGCCGCGCCGACATGGTTGCTGGGGGGAGCGCGGTTTACATTTCCGTCGCCGCTTCATATTTCACTGCGCCCATCCGCCTCGTGGGTGTCGTCGGCAGCGATTTTCCGAAGTCGGAGATCGAGTTTCTCGAATCGCGCGGAGTAGATCTCAACGGCCTGCAGGTGGTTCGCGGCGGGAAGACGTTTCACTGGAGCGGCCGGTACCATTACGACCTGAATGTACGCGACACGCTCGACACGCAGCTGAACGTTTTCGAGACGTTTGATCCCGTTATTCCGGAGTCGTACAGAAAGAGCCGGTACATTCTGCTCGGAAACATCGACCCCGTTCTGCAGAGGCGAGTCATAGAATCCATGGGCCAGAAGCCCGAACTCGTGATCTGCGACACGATGAATTTCTGGATCGAAGGAAAACGTGATGAACTCTTGAAGACATTGAAGCTGGTCGATGTCATCATAGTCAACGATTCCGAGGCGAGACTCCTCTCTTCCGAACCGAATCTCGTGAAAGCCGCGAAGATGATCATGGGGCTCGGTCCTCGCATTGTCATAATAAAGAAAGGCGAGCACGGCGCCCTGCTTTTTACGGGTGATACGATCTTCTCGGCTCCGGCGTTCCCGCTTGAATACATTTATGATCCCACCGGAGCAGGTGACGCATTCGCCGGCGGGTTCATCGGGCATATTGCACGCACCGAGGATCTTTCGGATGAGAATCTCAAGCGCGCGGTGATCTACGGAAGTGTTCTGGCGTCTTTTTCCGTCACCAGGTTCGGAATAGAAGGACTCAAAGAATTATCTGACATAGCAATATTGGGGCGCTATCGTGACTTCATCGAACTATCGAGGGTCGCAGATTGAAAATCCCGTACTCGGGAATAATTCCCAATCGAATCTTCAGCGAATGATATTGCTTCCCGATCCCATAAAGTGGGAAAACGGCAAGGTCGTAATAATCGACCAGACTCAGCTTCCTCTCGAAGAGAAATTTCTGTCGTCGAAGGACTACCGCGACGTCTGCGAATGGATCAAGTCTCTGCGCATCCGGGGAGCGCCGGCCATCGGAATCGCCACCGCCTATGCAGCGGCGCTGGCGGCCCTTGAATTCGGTTCGAAGGGAGAGATCGACCGGAAGCTTGACGGTGCGCTGGAAGAAATCCATAATACCAGGCCCACCGCTGTCAACATAAGAAACATCCTCGCCCGGCTCCGAAGACTCGACCTGGACGGAAAGAGTGTCGGTGAAGTCTTTCTCGGCGAAGCACACAAGATTCTCAATGAGGAAATCGATTCCTGCAGGAAGATCGGTCAGTTTGGACTTGAACTCATTCCTGACAAGGCGGTGATACTCACGCACTGCCACACCGGTGGACTGGCGACGGGAGGCTACGGAACGGCGTTGGGAATGATCCGTGCAGCACATGAAGCCGGGAAGAAGGTCATGGTCATTGCCGATGAGACGCGGCCTTTGCTGCAGGGAGCGAGATTGACGGCGTACGAGCTTCAAAAACTCGGCATAGATTTCAGGCTGATAGTCGACAGCGCATCCGGAATAGCGATGAAGAAATTCAATGTCGACCTGGTAGTAGTCGGCGCGGACAGGATTGCAGCAAACGGCGATACCGCAAACAAGATCGGGACATACAACCTGTCCGTACTCTGCAAAGAGCACAAGATTCCTTTCTACATCGCCGCGCCGTCGTCCAGTTTCGATCTCGCAGCGAAGTCAGGCGAAGACATTCCGATAGAAGAGAGAAACGCTGATGAGATTACGCACTTCCGTGACTGCCGTTCGGCGCCGGAGGGCATTTCAGTGTACGCGCCTGCGTTCGATGTCTCTCCCGCAGAAAACATTGCCGCATTCATCACGGAACGCGGAATAATAAGGAAGCCGTATCAGAAGAATGTTGCCAAATTGATAGATTAATCGGGCGTAGGCTCAATCCGCTTCGGAAAGAAATCTGCAATTCACCTGCAACGAATTGTTGTTCGTCCTTCAAATCGGATCTCTTGAAAAGCTCCCCTTAACGACGAAAAGATTTCCATGAGTGACGGATTTCTCTTTTCGATAGTTTTCTGCTTGACATTTGATTCCGCGTCCGGTAAGTTCTGCACGAAGATGCATAGGGCATGGCATTGAATAGGGTTCAGGCCGGAAAGAAAAGACGGTTACTCTGGAAGGTGCCTAGGTAGTCAGATTAGTAAAGACGAGGGTCGTGCGTGGATATGTGGATTTACATTTGTCCCCACGATGCGATTGCAGCGGCAACTGGACACCGTGGTCTCTGGATGATCCTTTTATCTTACGGATTATTTCTGGCAGCCAGTATGCATCCTTTTACACATGGGATCAAGTGAACGGGAAGGGACGTTAGGATTGGTCCGGTTGCTACAACCACGGGTCGCACGATCATAGATTATTGGGCATCACCCTATCTAGTTGCAGATGGCATTGCTCCTGATACCGTAGCAGTATGGGTCGTTGTGCAAGGGGAGAGTGAGGGTTTGACAAGTATTGATTCTATACAGATCATGCCTCCCAATGTTGTGGTCACTCTCGTGCCGTCTGAGATTTCGCCGGGCGATACAGCGGCGATCATTGTGAGACAGCGAGATCCGGACGGTAACATAATTGATTTTCCGCCGGATAAGCTCTTTGAGGTCGAGATATGCAATGGGGACAGCTATGGTACAATCATGTCACTGGGAGATACAGCAGATTATTTCGAGTCCGTACCGGGCGGATTCGAGTTCATAGCTGCCGATAGCATCGATGCAGATTCGGCTATGGTGGGGATACAGGTCGGACCGGGAGTTGTCTATCCTTCTTCAACGGTGCCGGGTGGAAAAGGGACCGGTGAAAGGGAAGCTTTGCAGAGTCAGTCGCGAGCTGCGAGGGTCAGGGTCTCTTCTGCCGGATCTTCGGCGGCCTCAGCCAATCTTCGGGAGTAATGATAAACAGCAGGACATCGGGGCAAATTCCGTGATAGTCTTTCAAACCGTCAACGCCGCAATTCAATTGCAGAACAGCCAGGGCAGTCTTATCGATCAAGGCGCGGTTCAGTATTACTCCAGCGCATGGAGAAATCTTGGACTCACAACGAATGGAGTGGCCACGAAAGAGCTTTTACCAAACAATTATTCATTTAGAATGACCTATGCTTATGCAAGTAATGATAAGCAACAGAACGTAGGAGCAAACTCTACAGTTGTATTCAGGACTGTGAACGCGACAATCCAGTTGAAAGACAGTCGGGGGAATTTCATCGATCTGGGCACGGCGCAGTATTATGCCGGAGCGTGGCGGGATTTCGGCACGATGAGCAACGGGATGGTTACGAAGGGACTTCTTCCGGCTAATTACGCATTCAGAATGACATATGAGTTTGTTTCAAACGATAAAGCCCAGGATATTTCTGCAAACAACATAGTCTCGTTCTCTACCGTTTCTTGCGTAGTGAGAGTGAGAGACGCGCAAAATCAGCCGGTGGATAACGTTCAAGCAAGTTATTATTCAGGAGCCTGGAGGCAGATCGGCACTACAATGAACGGAGAAGTGACGAAGGAATTACTCCCTGCAAACCTGACGTTCAGGATCGTTTACGGCGGATCCCA
>CAZRXH010000048.1:0-18807 GCA_964603995.1 uncultured Bacteroidota bacterium
CTAGATGGTACACTGAATATTACAAACGTTAATAGTTGATCTGACTGAGATAGCAACTCATGAGCAATGTCGTAATCACCGTGAGAAAGTCCTCCACCAAGAATCTCGCCTCTGAACTGTGGCAATATCGTGAATTGTTCTACTTCCTGGCTTGGAAGGAGGTGCTGGTCCGCTACAAGCAGACTGCGTTTGGAATTGCATGGGCCGTCATACAGCCCCTGTTGATGATGGTTGTATTCACCGTTGTTTTTGGGAAAGTGGCAAAGTTACCCTCCAACGGAATACCCTATCCAATCCTTTCGTACTCTGCATTGTTGGCCTGGCAATTCTTTGCCAATTCAATCACACAAACAAGCGGCTCTGTACTGACCAACCAGGGAATGATCTCGAAAATATACTTTCCAAGACTGATAGTCCCAATGAGCAGTGTTATTGCTGGAATGCTTGATTTTGCGATCTCCTTTTTGGTCTTTCTGGTCATGATGTTCTACTATAAGATGGCCATAGGTATTATGATTCTCTGTCTCCCGGCTTTCTTTCTGCTGGTAGTCCTCTTTTCTGCGGGTGTTGGTCTGTGGCTGTCTGCTCTTAACGTGGCGTACCGCGATGTCAAGTATGTAGTGCCATTTGTTGTGCAGTTAGGGATGTATGTTTCTCCGGTGGGTTTCCTTTCTTCTGTAGTTCCGTCGAAATACCAGCTTCTGTATTCTTTGAATCCGATGGTAGGGATAATCGATGGTTTCAGGTGGAGTCTGCTTGCTGGTAAAATTGCTCTGAACTGGGAAGCGGTGGTTCTTTCTGTCATATTAATATCTGCAATTTTCGCGAGCGGTGTTTTGTATTTTCAGAGAATGCAGAAGTCCTTCGCGGACATAATCTAAAATTCGAAGCGGATATCATGCGTCCATCTGTGGTCAAGGCAAATAATCTGGGTAAGAAATACAGGCTGGGTTTTCATCATGGGTCAGATACTCTGCGAGACAAGATGGCGCATGGCATGAGAAAGTTGTCTCAGAATCTCTTTGCAAGGAAAAATGGTGATGGTGATGAAAGAGTCCGGGAATTCTGGGCGCTGCGAAACGTCTCGTTTGAGATGGAGCAGGGACAGGTCCTCGGCATCATCGGTAGAAACGGAGCGGGCAAGAGTACTCTTCTGAAACTGCTGAGCAGAATTACCCATCCTACAGAGGGTGAATTCACGATTTCAGGAAGAGTAGCGAGTTTACTGGAAGTGGGAACCGGTTTCCATCCGGAGTTATCAGGACGCGAGAACATATTCCTGAACGGGGCGATACTGGGGATGAAGAGAGCGGAAATAAAATCGAAATTCGATCAAATCGTCGCGTTCGCAGAAGTTGAGAAGTTCATCGATACGCCTGTCAAGCGCTATTCCAGTGGAATGTATGTGCGGTTGGCCTTTTCTGTCGCTGCCCATCTTGAGCCGGAGATATTGATTGTTGATGAAGTCCTGGCTGTGGGTGATCTGGAATTTCAGAAGAAATGTCTCGGAAGGATGCACGAAGTCAGCTCCGGAGGAAGAACCATACTATTCGTGAGTCACAACATGGGAGCCATTGAAAGCATGTGTGACAGAGTTCTCGTTTTAAACGAGGGCGAAGTGATTTTTGCGGGCGAAACGAAAGAAGGAATCCAAAAATACATCGGCCTTGGAAAGGACAGTCAGAGCGCTTCGTCCGTCGATCTTGAAAAATACGGCAAAAGGATCGGGAAAAAGAATGACACAGTAAGGCTGAAGTGGCTTAGAATATTCCAGGAGGGACACATCCCGGCCAGCGAAATAAAAATGGGAAGCAGCGTCACTTTTGAAGTTGATGCGGAATTCAAGACGCCATATTACAATCCCACTTTCATAATCAGTCTGTTCACAACCTTCGGCCAAAAAATTATCGATGTGAGAACCAATTGGGAAGGCAAAGATGTTGGGCAATGTTCCGGCAACGTATCAATTTCCGCCGAAATTGAAGAGATCAATATCATGCCGGGGAGATACGAGGTATGGGTGAGTGTCGAACAGTCCGTACACGAGGGCGTAATGGATGAAGTCCAGGGCGCTTCCAGCATAACCGTCTTGCCATCTGACGTGACAGGACACGGTGCATTTTTCAGGGATGGTTTTGCGAACGGGATATGTTTTGTAAGGAGTGACTGGAGAAGAATTGCCTAAGTCCGGGAGCAGACTGGCGGTCGTTTCGTCGCTCAAGAAATATCTGGCTGTTGCGGAACGGCGACCTGACATTGCCGAGTCTACGACATTGACTGCAGATACTGAGTTGATTTGTTTCCTGGAGAAAGAAGACAGGAAGTACATCTCTCTGTGGGATTACTTGACTCCTGATGAAATCCATCGGAACGAGTTGTTTCTGAGAAGGCTCGTTGATACTTGGTATGATCAATTCTTTAGAAAGAACGAGATTTTGGAGAGAGTCCATTTCTTCAAGACACTCTCTCAGGATCTGGTCTATCCGATCAGAGCAATACTCAACACGACCACCGCTCTCAAGAATGTTTTTCATCAGATTGCTTTTGATGAAATACTATATTCCGAAAGCAGGAAATATTCACTGACAGGTCTGAGAAAGTATTCCGATACGGACATACTGGACTCCTGTGTCAGTTCAGTCATACATTCGGAGAAACTGGATGTACGAGGCGAGACGTATTCTTATGAAGGGGAAGACCGGGCAAAAGGATCCAAAAGCACGAGGAAAGCGAAGAGAGAAAGAAAATTGTCGGACGGGCTGAATAGATTCGAGCCAAAGGACGGCAGGCCACGTTTCTTGTTCTTGATAAATCCGGATAATTTTGACAAGGAAATTTTCTTGGTGAACGAAATTTGTGAAGACGAGAGACTTGATGTCTACTTATTTTGGAATCACAATACCGTGCTTAGTGGCGAAGAAAATGGCCGGGATATCAACTTCCTGCTCGACTTTTTTTGGGAAACCGATGATTACATCGAGTGGGGAAAAATTGTGGAGGAAGGCCGTAAAAAGATAGCTTCCGCTGGCTTTCTATTGGAGTCCAGTGAATTCCAACTTCTGTATAAGGACTTCAAGTTCATAATAGATCAATTCTTTCTGGGCGTTCACAGAACTCTCAAGGTTCTGAATGCTACCATAAGGTTGGTCGGCCACATAAGGCCAAACATGGTGTTCATAGGAGACTCCTGGAGCAGCATTTCAAATCTAATCTCGAGTGCGGTCAAGAATTACCTTGGGTTACCTACGGCCGCGGTCTCGCATAACGCAATAGGTACGGAGAATCTGCATTATGAGAGAAGATTTGACTGTACTTACTATTTCGTGGAAGGAAACGATACCAAAGCTGGTTTGGAGAAGTTCCCAGCGAATCGGGCGACTGAAGTGATCCCAACAGGTACGATTCGCGGCGACAGAATAAAGAATAGTGTGAGTCATTCGAATGGCCCGGCAGCCAGAAAGACAAACAGGGATATCCTGATCATGACTTCTCAATACCTGGGTTTGGGTGCTCCGATATTGAATGAAGGAAAGAATGTGAAATCTCTGCGTCAGCTGGATGCTTTAGCCAACAGACGAAGGGATCTGAAATTCTATTTGAAGCCGCATCCGTCCGACCTGGATTTCTTCTATCTTTATTCGGAAATACTCGGAGGCAATTCAAATATCGAGATCATTGACAGATATTCAAGCCTCGCATCAGTCCTGGAGGGCAAAGAGATTGCGGTGCTGTTCAATACTCCTTCAAATGCCGGTCTTGATGCTGCTTTGTCAAATGTTCCTGTGATCTATTACAAAGAGGCGGTATACGATATACCTGAAGCAGATTCTGTCTATGATAGAACAACGACTACTGTGGCTGGCAATATTGACGAACTGGAAAAAGGAATAGATATGCTTCTCGCATTGCCGCAGTACCAGAGACAGGACCTGTGTCTCAATTTGCTGAATGTGGCCTATTCCAACTCTGAGGTGTCATCCTCAAGAGCAATCGGGAAAATTCTGTACGAGGGAAAATCGCCGGATGAGACGCCTCTTGGCAATGATCCACTGTTCGATTATTTGAGAGATCTTTCGACATCCATGAAACACAACCTTAACCGGGAGATCGACGGACACGGACATCTGGATCTCGACAGTGCAAGGATCCAGAGCTACCTTGTTCACATGATAGAGATGTATCGTGATGTCATCACGGTGGAAACCGGGCTTGGATCGTTGCTCTACTTGCGCCTGATATTCCTCTTGAAGAAAACATGCAATGTGGGAATCGACTTTCAAGTTTTTCTTCGTTTGGTTGCCAAGGATCTCGGGAGAAGTAGTATCTACAGAAGTTCGCCGTTTCTTCACAGACATGGCAAGAAATTGAAGATGTTGCTGAATCACAACTAGACCTGATATGTGCATATGAAAATTCTTATTACAGGTGCCGGTGGTTTCATCGGCTCACATTTATCTGAAGAGTGCGTAAGGGAAGGCTACGAGGTAAAGGCATTTGTTCGCTACAACTCAAGAAACAATTGGGGCTGGCTGGAGCATTCTGAAATCAGAGACGAAATTGAAGTGGTGACTGGTGATATTAGAGACTTCGATTCGGTTTCCAACGCCTTACGGGGCTGCGAGTCGGTTATTCATCTGGCTGCCCTGATCGGGATACCCTATTCGTATCTGTCACCCCTGGCATACATCAGGACAAATATTGAGGGGACGTATAATGTCCTTCAGGCTTCTAAAGAATTGGGCCTGGAAAACGTTCTGATCACCTCGACAAGCGAGACATACGGCACTGCCCAATATGTACCCATTGATGAAAAACATCCGATGGTAGGACAATCGCCCTATTCTGCGACAAAGATCGCGGCGGACCAGCTCGGGATCAGCTACTATAGATCATTCAAAGTGCCCGTAAAGATAGTGAGGCCATTCAATACATATGGGCCGAGACAATCAGCAAGAGCAGTCATACCTACCATAGTCACGCAGTTGTTGAGAGGGAATTTGAGACTGGGACTGGGTAACCTGAGGCCAACCAGAGATCTCACATATGTGAAAGATACTGTCAGGGGCTTCTTGGAAATTCTTAACGCAAAGAAGCTGTACGGAGAAATTACCAACATTGGGATGAACGAGGAAATATCGATTGAGAAATTAGCCCTTACCATTTCCGAACTACTAGGAAGGAAAATCGAAATAGATATCGAACAAGAGAGGGTGAGACCGAGTGACAGTGAGGTAGAGCGATTGAAATGTGACAACAGAAAAATCCTTGAGAATACGAAGTGGCGGCCAAGTTATGATCTCAGAACGGGACTGAGTGAAACAATAACCTGGGTTGAGAAGAACTTGGAAATCTACAAGCCAAAGGTGTACAATGTCTGACTTCATCCCTCTTTCCGTCCCTTCGATAAATGGGAATGAATGGAAGTATATAAAAGAATGTCTCGACACCGAATGGGTATCCTCGGCAGGTAGATATGTCGAGCATTTTGAGAGAAACATAGCCGAATACACGGGTTCGAAATATGCCATAGCGTGTGTGAATGGAACTGCTGCTTTGCATGCGTCGCTGTTGATTGCAGGCGTCCGAGCCGGCGATGAGGTGATCGTTCCTACCCTTACGTTTATCGCTCCCGTGAATGCGGTCAGGTATTGCAATGCATTCCCTGTCTTCATGGATGCCGACGAATATTACAATCTCGATTCCGCGAAGACTGTCGAATTTATTCTTGAGAGTACCGAATTTAGAAACGGTTGCAGCTATAATAAGATATCCGGAAGAAGGGTGAATGCGATTGTACCGGTGCACGTTTTTGGCAATCCGGTGTGGTTGGACGATCTTGTCGAATTGTGCAGGCAGAGAAACATTAGAATTGTCGAGGATGCGACGGAAAGTCTTGGCACGCACTATGTCTGGGGAAAGTATTCGGGAAACCACACAGGAACTCTGGGTGACTTGGGCTGCCTCTCTTTCAACGGCAACAAGATCATCACGTCGGGAGGCGGAGGGATGATACTTACTGACGACAGGACCTTTGCCGAGAAAGCAAGGTATTATACTACGCAGGCAAAGGACGATGAAGTCCGGTATGTCCATCATGAAGTGGGATACAACTACAGAATGTCGAATATTCAGGCGGCTCTCGGTGTCGCACAGATGGAAAAGCTTCCGGAGTACTTGTCTGCGAAGAGGAAAAACTACCTGAGATACAAGGAGAAGATCGGCAAAATTGCCGGGTTGCGAGTAGCCGACGCGCCACCTTACGGCAATTCCAACCACTGGATGTATGCGATCCAGATTGACAAGGCTTTGTACGGTAATGACAGGGAAGGTGTGATGGCGATTCTTTCTGGTCAGAATATCCAGAGCCGTCCGCCCTGGCAGCTAAACCATCTCCAGAAACCATACTCTGGATCTCAGGCGTACAAGATAGAACTTGCAGGAGATTTGATTGACAAAACGCTGAATATACCGTGCAGCGTGGGTCTGAAGGAACATGAAATCGACAGGGTCGTTGACGTTCTGAGTCATGCTCATGATTGAGATTGTGGTCTTAGGTGGGGGCGGTCATGCAAGAGTTGTGATCAGCATCCTGAAGAAGCTTGGAGTATACCTCATACTTGGATATACAGATGTATCGGATCGTGGTTCGATCTCCGGAGTCAGCTTCATCGGGGAGGACGCCTGTCTGCCGGGACTCCTCGGAGAACATCCCGGATGCTCGGCCGTGATCGGTGTCGGCAATGTCCGCCCCGACGACGCCAGGAGAAGACTCTACGAAAAGATCACGGCATACGGATTCATCTTCCCGAGAGTGATTTCTCCAGATGCCGTGGTCAGCGATGACGTTGAAGTGGGTGAAGCGACCGTAGTGATGGCCGGGGCAGTGGTGAATGCCGGCACGGTCGTAGGCAAGGGCGTCATCCTCAATACGAACTGCACGGTCGATCACGATTGCAGGATTGGTGACTTCGTCCATGTCGCCCCCGGGGCCACTTTGAGCGGCGGAGTGAAAGTCGGGGACAGCGCCTTAATCGGCGCGGGAGCGACGGTAATCCAGTACAGGACAGTCTCTCCCTTCTGTACAGTAGGCGCGGGAGCGACGGTTGTGGAAGACTTGAATGAACCTGGCATTTACTTGGGGACCCCGGCGAGGAGGAGAGGATGATGAGAAAAAGAGTTTTCATCATAGCCGAAGCCGGCGTTAACCACAATGGTTCACTTGAACTAGCAATGAGACTTGTTGATGCCGCGAAGGCGGCTGGCGCTGATGCCGTGAAGTTTCAATCCTTCAAAGCGGGCAAACTTGTTTCCAAGAAAGCTCAGAAAGCCGCTTACCAGAAGAAAACTTCCGATTCGTCGGAGAGCCAGTATGATATGCTAAGAAGAATGGAACTGAACGAGAGCGATCATGGAGAGATTATTGCCCACTGCAAGAAAAGGAACATAGAGTTTCTATCGTCACCTTTTGATCTTGATAGCATCGAATTGCTGAACCGAATGGGCATCAGGAAGTTTAAGATTCCGTCAGGAGAGATAACGAATTTACCATACTTGAGAAAGGTAGGCGCATTAAAGGGGAAGGTGATACTCTCGACGGGCATGGCGGATCTTGGAGAGATTGAAGACGCGATTGATGTACTTGTCTCTGCGGGTACCGACAGAGGCAATATCACAGTTCTTCATTGCAACACCGAATACCCAACGCCATATCGCGATGTCAACCTCAGAGCGATGGTTACTATCGCTGACTCGTTGAAGGTTAGAGTAGGATATTCCGACCACACTTCAGGAATTCAGGTACCGATTGCCGCGGCTGCCATGGGAGCCGAGATTATTGAGAAGCACCTTACGCTTGATAGGACCATGCCGGGGCCTGATCACAAAGCCTCTCTTGAGCCGTCCGAATTCGCCGAAATGGTGAGATCGATTCGAAATATCGAGGAGGCCCTGGGTGACGGACTCAAGAAGCCTAGCGTTTCTGAGATGCGGAACATCCGGGTTGTCAGAAAAAGCATAGTGGCGATCAAGGCCATCAGGAAAGGACAGGAGTTTACTTCTGAAAACATCGGCGTCAAAAGGCCCGGGACCGGAATTTCGCCGATGCGGTGGGATGAAGTGGTTGGGAAGAAAGCCAAGAGAGATTTCGTTACCGATGAGCCTATCGATCTGTGAAGCGTAAGATTTGCATAATTACCGGGACCAGGGCCGAGTACGGGTTGCTTAAACCCCTCATCGCTCAGCTCACTGCAAAACCATCTGTTCGTGTGCAGCTAATAGCAACCGGTATGCACCTCTCGCCCGAATTTGGTCTCACATACCGGGAAATTGAGAAAGACAAGATAAGGATCGACGAACAGATCGAGACACTCCTCTCGTCTGATACTCCCGTCGGCGTATCGAAAGCGATCGGGCTCGGAGTGATTTCTTTTTCTGAAGCCTTTCGCAAACTAGATCCTGACATCGTTGTCGGACTTGGAGACCGCTTCGAGTTGTTCTCCGCGGTCATTGCTGCAATGGTGGCCGGAATCCCAGTTGCCCACATTCACGGGGGTGAGCTCACTAAAGGTGTGATCGACGACGCGATGAGACATTCGATAACAAAAATGAGCCATTTGCATTTCACTTCGACCGAGGAATACAGGGCTAGGGTTATCCAACTGGGCGAAGATCCGAGGCGGGTGTTTAACGTCGGCGCAATCGGTCTTGATAACGTTCGTAGTATCAAGCTGCTGAGCCGGAGTGAGCTCGAAAGACAAATCGGTTTCAAAATTAAGTCGCCTGCTTTGCTGGTGACGTATCACCCGGTGACTCTTGAGCATCAATCGACCGAGGCCCAGTTCAAAGAGATCCTTGATGCGTTCTATGAAATGAAGGAATTGAATCTGATTTTCACTCTGCCTAACGCCGATCATGGCGGACGGACGATCGTGCGAATGATTCATGAATTCGTCGGAGCGAATAAGGAAAGAGCGAAGGCATTCGTTTCCTTAGGAGAGTTGAAGTACCTTTCGGCAGTCAGATGGGTTGACGGCGTCATTGGCAACTCCTCATCCGGTATCATTGAGGTGCCGAGCCTGAAGAAGGGAACAATCAATATTGGCGACAGGCAGGAAGGGAGAATCATGCCTGGGAGCGTGGTCAATTGTCCTCCTGTCAAAGAGGCGATTCTCAAATCGATCAGGCTGCTGCTGTCAGACGAGTTCCAAAGGAGACTGCCAGAGGTAGTGAACCCATACGGTGACGGGAGAACAGCCAAGAGGATCTCCGGGATTCTATGCCGGTATCCTTTGAAAAATATTACTAAAAAGGATTTTCACGATGTTGAGCCGCGGGCATGATTGCCGACCATTTTCTCCTTTCCGGTGTCCTCTAATTAACTCTCAGAATATAGTGCTGGCTCGCGTCCATGGAGTTTGAAAGCATAATCATCAACGGAAATGCTTCCGTGAAGGAAGCAATGAAGCAGCTCGATAAGACTGCGGAGAAGATTCTCTTTGTGGTGGATCATGATGATCGCCTGGTTGGATCACTCACTGATGGTGACATAAGAAGATGGATCCTCGCAGACGGCTCTCTCGACGAGAAAGCTTCTGTCGTCTGCTTCAAAGGAACGTATTTCGTCGAAAGGACCCACGACATTGAAGAGGTCAAGGCGGTGATGTTCAAGCGCAAGATTGTCTATGTACCCGTCGTTGACGCGAACAGGAGAATCTTTGAGTTCCTGATTTGGGATAAGCTATTTGGAGGTAGACTCAAGAGGAAGATGAAGGAGCCTCTGGATGTCCCCGTGGCAATCATGGCGGGAGGGAAGGGGACTAGGTTGGATCCCTTCACCAGGATACTTCCCAAGCCGCTCATCCCCATCGGGGAGAAAACCGTGATCGAGCTCATCATAGACAAGTTCCTCGAATACAAAGTGGATCACTTCTATATCTCTCTGAATGATAAGGCGAAAATAATCAAGTCGTATTTCGAAGAGCTTGATCCGAAATATCGCATAACATATTTGCGTGAAAGCAAACCCCTTGGCACGTCGGGCGCGCTCAAGCAGCTTGAAGGACAGATCGACGGAGACCTGATCGTAACCAACTGCGATATTATCATCGACGCAGATTATTCTGAAGTTCTGCAGCACCACAAAGAGAAGGGCAATGATATTACCGCTGTCGCATCCGTCAAAAATTTCAAGATACCCTACGGGGTATGTGAAATAAGGAACGGAGGTTCACTGGTTAGCATAACGGAAAAGCCGGAGTACAGCTATCTGGTGAACACCGGCATGTATGTCCTGAAATCCTCTGTGCTCAGATACATACCGGATAACACATTTTATCATATCACCCAGCTTATAAGTGACGTAAGGTCCGACGGATTGAAGGTTGGAGTCTTTCCCGTGAGCGAAAACTCCTGGATTGACACCGGAGAGTGGGTTGAATACAGGAAAGCATTGGAGAAACTGACTAAATGATAGACGGTAAGAAAATACTGGCGGTGATTCCCGCCAGGGGCGGGAGCAAGGGCCTTCCGAGAAAGAATCTCCTCGAGATGTGCGGGAAACCCCTGATCGCGTGGACCATTGAGCAGGCCATGCACAGCAAACATATCGACAGGATATTCGTGTCGACGGACTCCAGAGAAATTGCCGATGTTGCTGAGAAGCAGGGAGTGGATGTACCCTTCTTGCGGCCCGATGAGTTCGCAAGAGACAGCTCTCCGACATCCGAGGCGGTGATCCACGCGCTTGACAGTTTTGAGGTCATTGGAGAACGCTATGATTACGTTACGGTACTGGAACCGACATCGCCTTTGCGTAAACAGGACGACATTGACAAGGGAATCGCCAGGTTTGCATCAAACGAGAGAGCCCAAACCCTGATAAGTGTGGGAGAAGTGCATACTGAACATCCGATGATTGTCAAGAAACTTGATCGGGCAGGATTCGTCAGTCCTTATCTTCCTGAAAGCAAGCGCGTCTTCCAGCGGCAGCAGGTTGACAAGGCCTATTTTCCTTACGGTGTCATATACCTCTCCAGGACCGAGGCATACCGGACATCGAAGACGTTCTATTCGGAAAATACGTTGTCTCTTGAAATAGAAAGGTGGCAAAACTACGAGATCGATGACGCGCTCGACTTTTTGGTTGTGGAACAAATCATGAAAAAATATATCGGAGGAAACAATGGGTGATCTGTCGTGGCGTTTTGACGAAAGGGAGTACAAGTATATTAGAGAGGTCCTCGATTCAGGTTTTGCAAGCGGGACCTCCGGGAATATGAACACGAGATTGGAAAGAGCTTTCGCGGCCAGGTTCGGCAGGAACTTTGCGATTACTTTCAATTCCGGCACAACGACGCTGCATTCGGCGCTGGAAGCTTTCGGGGTCGGTTACGGTGACGAAGTCATCGTCACGCCTCTGACGGTAATCTCCTGCATGAACGCCATTTTATATTGCAACGCGATACCGGTCTTTGCTGATGTTGATCCTGACACTTACCTGATTGATCCGGGTAGCATTGTAAAGAAGATTACGAAGAAGACGAAAGCGATAATGGCGGTGAACCTGTACGGCCAGGTTTGCAATATGACTGAGATAATGAAAATTGCTGAAGAGCATGATCTGTTTGTTCTTGAAGACTGTGCGCAGTGCTACCTGGGAAAACACAAAGGGAGAATCGGTGGCACGATTGGTGACGTCGGAAGCTGGAGTTTTGAGAACTCAAAGCATCTCACAACGGGCGACGGCGGGATTGTTGCCCTCGATGACGAGGCGCTTGCCGATAAGATCAGAAAACTGAACACTCAGGGCTTTCGTACGGCGACGGCAATCAGTGGTAAGATCCGCGTGAGCAGGGAGATTTTTCAGAACCCTTCTTTCAAGAGGCATGACTCCTTCGGATTCATGTACAGGCTGCCGGAAGTGGCAGCAGCTATGGGGCTCGCGCAACTCGAAAAGCTCGATTCCTTCGTTCAGAAGAGACAGCGAATGGCAGCGATGTACACCGAAGTAATAAACAAGAACAAGTGCGATTGGCTCGTGCCGCAACGGGTACCGGAAGGGGATGAGAACAGCTACTACACATATGCGGCCAGATTTCTCAGAACAGATGTCAAGTGGGAAGATTTCCGGAAGAAGCATGTCGAGAATGGTGGAGATGGAATATACGCTGCCTGGACCCTCTGCTACCTGGAAGACTCCATCCCGGATATCAGGAAGAGACTTGGGCCGCTCGGACTCAACGACCAGTTTGTGACCGACAAAGGGATTTGTCCGAACGCGGAATTGATCCAGTCTCAACTGATGCAGTTTACCACGAACCAGAAAGATGAGACCGAAATGGAGAAGCAGGCCGCTGCGCTTGACAAAACCATAAGGTTTTTTCTGTGAAACAGGGATCTTCGGAATGCTTGGGTGAAAGTCACAGGCGCCACGCCGATGGATTGTGCCTGATCGATAGATGAACCCGATTCTTGAGGATATGGTCGTCGTGATCACCGGCGGTTGCGGTCTGCTGGGGAGAGAACTAACGAGAGCGGTCCTAAAGGCAGGCGGAATTCCTGTAATTGCTGACATCGACAAGCAAATGGGAGTCGAGTTCCTTGGGGCCCTACAGAGAGAGGTGGGTATCAGCCGTGGCGTTTTTGTCGAACTGGACATCACCTCGAAAACATCGGTGCTCGATTCGATCGGAAAAGTGAAGGACAAGTTCGGGAGAATAGACGCCCTGGTCAACAGCGCCTACCCGCGAAACAAGAACTATGGTAGGAGCTTCTTCGAGGTCGAGTATGAAGATTTCTGTGAGAACGTGAATACACATCTTGGTGGTTACTTCCTGACTTCCCAACAGTACGCAGCATTCTTCAAGGAGCAGGGTAGGGGGAACATCATAAACCTTGCCTCAGTTTACGGTGTGATCGCCCCCAGGTTTGAGATCTACGACGGGACGTCTATGACGATGCCGGTCGAATACGCTGCCATCAAGTCGGCGGTAATACATCTGACGCGATACACTGCAAAGTATCTCAAGGGCAGCGGAATTAGAGTAAATTCTGTAAGCCCCGGAGGCATTCTGGACAACCAACCGGAGTCATTTCTGGAGAACTACAAATCGTTTTGCCTGTCAAAGGGGATGCTGGACAGGACGGATGTCACCGGGACTGTCGTGTTCTTGTTATCAGATCTTTCGAGCCAAATCAACGGTCAGAACATAATATTGGATGATGGTTTTAGTTTATAGTGCCCTCGTCGGTTGAAGACATGCGAGTCGATTTCAAAATTGAACGACTGGTCGACGGCAGGATGTTCGATAAAAACAATCCTCTCTTCCGAAGTTCAAGGACCTTTTTGACTTCCGACCAGTGGTTCAGAAACTATGTCAAAGTGTTCAGCGAGGGGCGTGTTTTCTATTCGTTGACCGGATATATGGATGGTGAAGCGGTCTCATTTGTCCTCCTCGGTCATGGTTTCAAAGAGACTTATTTTAGGCTCATTCCAATCAACTACCTGGTTATGAACATTGCCGGAGACGAAGAAGGACGCAGTCCGTATATTGAATACAACGAGGTCATTGTAGACAAGGACCATGATACGCCTGAGTATTTCGACAAGCTCCTCTATTTCCTGCTTAATAATTCGGGAATGAAGTTTGATGTGCTCGAAATACCCTATGTTCTGAAGAACTCGAATCTCTACGGCGCAATACTCAGAAACCGGCTTGGGGTCGAAATACAGGAAGTCAGGGAAAGCAGGTCCTATTACGTTGATCTTTCATTTTTCAGGAGCCACAACGATAACTATATGACATCGAGATCGAAGAAGACACGGGACAATATCCGGCAAAACCTGACTCGATATTCTCAGCTCGGGAATTTGAGCCTCGAGGTTGCGGCCAGCGTCGATGAGGCAATCAAGATGTTCACGCTGTTGGAGCACTATCATACCGAACACTGGGAGGAAAAGGGGGAGGGCGGCGTTTTCAGGAACAAGAAATTTGTGGAGTTCCACCAGCAATTGATCAGGGACTTATTTATTTCAGGCAGCATCTCTCTATTTCAACTTAATTGCGGCAGCGTCCCCGTCGGTTTGCTTTACGGTTTCAAGTATAACAACACATTCTACTTCTATCAGAGCGGATTCAACTACAAAGATTTTGAAGAGCGCTTGAGCCCGGGTATTACAACTCTCTACAAAGCGCTCGAGTATTATGCGGACACCGGTATTGAAGTTTTCAATTTCCTGGCAGGCGATGTCGATTATAAACGGAGGTTGTCAACCGGTTATGACGAGCTGGTCTGGCTGAAACTCTGGAAGAAAAACTTCAAACGCAATTCGATAACCTTTGTCCAGGATATCAGGAATCGGGTGGCCGCTCTTGCCAGGTAAGAAGCTTTTTGTGATCACGGTCGACACAGAGGAAGATTTTGCTTTCCAGGAGGGAAGAGTACATGAGGCAAGTGTCCAAAACATCAGAGGCCTGGATCCCTTTCAAAACCTCTGCTCGAAATATCGAATCGTGCCGACGTACCTTTGTACCTACAACGTGGCATTAAGTGAATACAGCAAATCGACTCTTCTTCAGTATCTCAACAGCAAGGCGTGCGATATCGGGACGCATTTTCATCCATGGATCACTCCTCCGTACGCAGACGACGGAAGCAGGAAAGCATTGGTGGTATCCGACTACTCCAATGAAATGGTCGCAAAGAAATTTGAGGCTCTACACAAGGCAATAGAGGACAGGTTTTCATTCAGACCCGTTTCATTCAGATCAGGGAGATGGGTGATGAACAGATACCAGCTCAAATTGCTCATGGATTATGGCTACGGGGTGGATACATCGGTGCTGCCTTATGCCGATTACAGCAGAATTTCGTCGAGTACATGTGCCGAATCGGATTATCACAGGGTCCCTCAGAAGAGCTTCTATTTAACGAGCCCGGATAAATATCCTTACCAATCGGACGAAGGAATCCTTGAGATCCCAGTGACCGCCAAGCTGAAATCATTTGGTCTTTCATTTGACGGGTTGGAGTGGTGCAAGAGGAATATCCCGAAATTTGAAAGCCTGTTCTGCTGGAGGGGGCCGAGACTCGGAGTGGTTTCTTTTCAGTGGACGTCATTGACCAATAATTTCGAAGGCCTTCTGAAGCTGCTCAGAGAGCTTGGCAGGCAGGACCTGTCAGTTGTCAACTTTTCGATTCATTCGAATGAGTTATCCCCCGGCTATCATCCGGCCTTTCAAACCAAGATAACGATCAACAGATTGTTTGATCACCTGGATATTCTTTTTGATTCGTTGACAAGTTTGGGATTTACGGCAAAAGGAATATCCGATGTCGTGGAGACCGCGCGTAATGCGTAGCAAAGCAGAGAGTCGACTGTCGGGTTATCGGGCGCTCCTATGATTCTTTCAAATGCGGCGAACACGTTATCGATGTCGACAGCAAAAGGAATAATTCAGGGCTGCTCTCTTTCCCGTTCTTCGTATTCGGCAACAGGGAATCATAGATGTCCTTAGAGAACAACGCCTTTCATATCTGCGTATTGAGTGGCGGAACACTGCACAGTGTGAACAGAACGATTCCGCTGCTGGAATCCGGCTATCGGGTGAGTTTTATCGCTCACCATAAATTCGATACTGTCGATAAGCTGGAGCAATTTGAAAACGCGACAGTATACTATATGGAGAACATGAGGCCTGATAAGAAGAGATTCAGGCTGGGTGTATTGATCAAGTTTCTCAGAAAATTAAAACCGGATGGTCTGATCGTTCATTTCTGTGGATATGACGGTTTCCATGCAGCCATTTTGTCCGGCATCCGACCGCTCGTGGGAATTGCCATGGGAAGCGACATCGTCTTTCATGACACTATCGTTCCGTTACATGTCTACCTGGAAAGGGAATTCACTAAGAGATTCCTTGTCTACCTCGACTTGGTATTTGCCAAAACTCGGGAAATGGTCAAGATAGTTACATCCTTTTCCCCAAGAGGCAAAGTCCTGTACAACCCATGGGGGGTAAGAATGAATTCCGCTCAACCTTCGAACGACTATTCGATGAGAACAAGTCTAGACATCAGCAAAGACTCTTTTGTAGTCTTCTCACCCAGGACATTGTCTGACGGTCAGAGAATCTATGAGATAATAGAGGCGTTCGAAATATTCTACTCAGATGTCACCGACAGAGCAACGCTGGTCATAAGCGGAAAGGGAAGACAACCCGATTATGCAGATACGATAAGAGCCAAGATTGAATCCAGTGAAGCTCGGAAAAACATAGTCTTGGTGGATCAGATTCCCAAAGCCTACATGAACAATTACTATTCCGAGAGCGATGTGGTCGTGTCAAACAGTATTTGGGACGGTCTGCCGCAGACCGCGTTTGAATGCGCTCTTGTCGGTACACCGATGGTCCTATCCGATTTGAAGCACTATCGCGACGTCTTTGAGGACGGCGTAGATGTCTTGTATTCGGACGGGACGCCGCAGGATATCTCGGCAAAGCTGAAGGCTCTATATGAGAACAAGGCGCTTAGAGATGCTCTGTCTGCCAGATCGAGGGAAACGGTCAGGCGCAAGGCCAATTTCGATTTGTGGTCCGGGCAGTTCCTGAACGAGCTAAGACCGCTATTGGATGGAGAAAGAAGTCTGCGGGTCCCTACCCTGAAGCTTTTCATGGCCAGGCTGATGATCACCGTGATTGCATTACTGAGGCGAAAGCCTTTCAGCAACCTAAGAGTGAAGGTATAACTCCAGATGGACAATGCCCTGATAAGAATTTTGAGCTGTCCTGACGACGCAGGAGAGCTGACTGTGTTGTGCCAGGGTAGTGCTGCTCACAATATTATCCAGTGTGAAAGCTGCAAGAAGGTCTTTCCGGTCTACGATGGCATCCCCGTACTGTTTGCGTTTCCCTCGCGGCATTTGGAAAAGGAAAAGAAATTGTTCGACGAGATTTGCAGGGTCACCGGCTTTGAGAACAGAGCGATCGTGGATGAAACTCTGGACATGCTCGCCGCGAGGACAGAACGCTTCGATTGGCATTGGGAAGATGAGGTATTCTGGTCGACCGAGTATGGCAAGATGATCACCGACGACACAGAGAAGAACTGGAATGACAGAATCTGGCAGAGACAAAGACTTATTACCGCCCTGTTCAGGAACACGAAAGAGAGGACATTTCACATACTGGAGGTCGGATGCGGTGAGGGACAGAATTTCCGATATTTGCTGAGCCCGGTGATAGATCGGAATTCGGTTTATTTTGCTACCGATGTTTCGTTGACTGCCCTCATGCTCAACAGAAAGAGAAACAGGTTTGCGAACTCCTTCTATGTCTGTACGGATGCGGAATCGTACCCGTTCAGGAAGGGGTTCTTTGATGTAGTATTGATTTTCGGCATACTGCACCATACGAGAGCCAAAGAAAAGATACTGGAGTACTATCGGGATCGTCTTGAAAGGGGAAGCTTCCTGATTTTGCACGAAGCGGTTGAAAAGAATCACTCGTGTGTGGAAAAGAGATACGCCGATGTCGAGGAAAGCGCGCATGAAGAAAGGATCGTGCTTTCTGAATTCGACAGGGAACTAAGCAGGCTTCCGTTCAGGACACTGACGAGGATGGAAGAAAACAGTGCACTCTTTTATAAGATATTCAGCAGGCTAAGATGGATATTCATCCGCTCAAAGATCCTATTCGGTCTGTTGACCTCCGCGGACAATTTGTTGATCTCATTCTTCAGGAAGCGTGACGAGAGGTTTCATCCGACGTCTTTGTTGATGCTTCTAGAGAGAGACTAAACGGTGAGTTGTACCAAGAGAGATGATGATTGAAATGCAGGAACAGCCTGCGCTGACAAAATGGTAGTGTTTTCGATAAATATAAGGAGCTCCTCCAAGAGTCTTGTGAATAGCGACGAGGTGATCCAATCTGACAAGTTGGTCTGCCGGGCCGATCACGGAGTAATTCCCGATTACTCATATCTGAGCCATGGGCAGAGCAATATCCTTTACCTTTCTTCGCTGCCCGTTGTCCAAAGCGGTGACGGTTACAGCTTTGCCGATCCACGGACGTCCGGCTTCCGTTACTCCGAAACGTTGAGGAATATTCAGAACAATGTTGTCGGTCTTGAAGTCCACGTCGAGTCCGGCAAGATGCGCATGTTCTGCAATTCAGCGAGACTCTCCAGGGAGAGGATGTACTTCCTGGTTAAGAAGGGAGAGGGAATATACTTCTCTCCTGACTTGAGGTTGCTCTTGAAGTACTCCGAAAGAAAGCTGCGAAGAGAAATATCATATTCAATCATGAAGTATGGCGAGTCGCCCGAGTATTATACCATAGTGAAGGACATCTTTGCGATCCCGGTTTCACATTGCATCGATTTAGAAGAAGCGGAAATCACGCGGGTTATTGACTCCGGGACAATTCCCATTGACACGTTTCAGAACTACTACAGACTGGATTACACTTTTGAGGGCGGCAATATCGACTCCACATATAAAATCCTCCTTGACCAGGCGAGGTTTAACGCTTCGCGCAAACCGCATGTCCTGGTGAGTGGCGGAGTGGATTCGTCGCTGATGAACTTCCTTATAAATGAATTCAGCGAGAGAGAATACGAAGCGAGCTATCTATACTTCGGCAAAGAAGATAGTGAACTGGAGTTTGCCAGAAAGGCGGTCAAGAACACCAAGGCCCACCTCAACGTCGTAGAAATGAAGGAATCCGATTTCCTGGAATCGTTCGATTCCTTTTCCAGAAGGCTTATTGAGCCGGTGGGTGAGACTTCCGTGATCGTTGGGGCCAACTT
>CAZRXH010000048.1:18907-23154 GCA_964603995.1 uncultured Bacteroidota bacterium
GCGGTTTCAAATCTCTGATGAAAGCTTACAGATCGCGTGACCTGCACCCCAATCTCAAGCGTCTCATAATCTCCCTCGCCATTCAGCAGAAATGGCTGCAGACGTACGACATCGGCTATTGATTTATGATTGATGTTTTGTTTGCCGGGGATGTGGCGCTTCAGAAATCCTTTGATTCCATTTTCGAAGATGTCTTTGACGATTTCTCAAGGTACAGGCGAGACAGTCTTCTCTTCTTCAACCTGGAATCACCGTTCCGGTCGGGAACAAATGAAAATCATCGGAAGAGGCCGAGGGTCATCGCGGAAGTCGAGAATGAGAAGTCCCTCGAACGTTTGAATCCCTCTGCGGTCTCTCTGGCCAACAATCATGTATACGACAGCTGCCGGGATGGGGTCAACTTGACAAAGGAGATACTCAGGAAGCTGAACATCTCTTTCGCCGGAGCCGGAGAGACTCAGGAAGACGCTTCGGTTCCTGTAATAGTCAGTCGTGACGGGATAAGCATCGCGATCATAACTGTCGTCGATTATGACACCAATCCCAGCATCGACGAGAAGGAGAATTTCTACGTCAACTATGCCGACGCGAATAGAACAATAGATCTGATAAAGAAGTACAAGCGTGAAGTGAATCATGTTTTCATATATGCCCACTGGGGCGTGGAATACATACATATGCCGTCTCCCAGACAGCGCGAGATGGCAAAGACATTCGTCGAGAACGGGGCTGATTTGATCATAGGAACCCACAGCCATGTGATTCAACCGTTCGAATACATAAAAGGCACTCCGGTGTTTTACGGCTTGGGCAACTTTTTCTTCCCTGGATTTACTTTCGAGGGAAATGTCAAGAAGTGGAACAAGAGCAACAATGAATCACTGCTGGTCTCTATCCAGGTCGCGAAAGATCAAATCAAAGTCGCTGACGTTCAAAGGACGGTATTGAATGGGGGGAGGATTCGTCTGAGAAACGGATTCATCAGATTGCGGTTAGCGCTCTGGAAGGCATTCATACCGGCATTTCAGCTTGGCAGTCTTTGGCACTTTCTGCAGTTTAGACTCAAACTGAAACATGAAATCACCTGGTTGTTCGTAAGGATCAGGAGAAAGCTGTCGTTAGAAGCGGGGAGAAATGCGTAAAATCAACGTCTATTTCGTCTCATTCAATCATTTGACGACGAAAGGCGCCGTCAATACTATCGTCGATAGCCTCTACGACGAAATTGACAAGACCGGCCATTTCAGGCCGTACATTCTGGCCGAGAGGGCAAAGAACTCGAAAGTTGATAACAAGGACAGAAGGATAAAGACTTTCTATGCCGGCGGCGGCAGATTCCATGAGTCAGTGATAATGATCTCGCTCTTTCTGAGACTGCTGTTTGTAAGAAACAGGCCGGATATCATCCATCTTCACCAGATGGTGTACTTCTACTATTTGCCACTTCACTTCTATTCCAGGATATTCCACATTCCCATTGTCGTGACCAACCATAATTTCTTTTTCGATAGGTTTACCAGGATAAGAGACACGAGATTCTTCAAGTCCAGAGAGTTGGATGAAATATATTCGAATACATATTTCGTTTGTATTAGCCGTGAAATAAAGACTGAAATGATGAAATTGGGGATTTCGGAAGCTCGCCTGGTGCATAATCCCTATGGCATAATTTCTCCGGCTCCTGCAAGGACAGTGCGTGCTGCAGGCAAGAAAGTCATATGGATAGGCAGGTATGGTGTAAGCAAAAATTTCTCGCTGTTGTTAAGGACAATTGAGAAGACAATCAACCAGGACAGCAAAGTAAGATTTATCATCTGCGGTGTGAGCAGCAATGAAATTACGGAGGAAGAAAGAGCGTTCATCGGAATGTACCCGGCCAACATTGCACTGATGGGATTTGTGAAAGACGTGCATTCGGTCCTGGCGGATTGCGACTGTTGTGTTGTCACATCTTTGAGAGAGGCTTGCTCGCTATCTGTAATGGAGTCTCTGTCTTGCGGAGTTCCGGTGATATCCACGCCCGTCTCCGCCGCGAAAGAAGTTGTAGGTGAAAACGAATGTGGAGTGGTCACCTCCGGATGGGATGGAGAGGAGCTCGCGGGAAAAATATTGGAGCTCTTGAACAGTAAGGAGTTGCTCTCAAAGTTCAGCGAGAATGCCAGACGAACTATGACGGAGAAATACAACTTGTCGTCAATGATTGACCCACACAAGAGGTTGTACGAGAAAATCACGAAGTAACAACAAGGAGTTATCATGAGAATTTTATTCACTGGTGGCGCAGGTTTTATCGGCAATTATTTTGTAGGTAAGCTTGTCGGACTTGGCCACGACGTTACTGTACTGGATATTCTGAAAAGAGGAAACAAGCTGGACAGTAGTCTTCTTGGCGAAATAGAGCTGGTTAAAGGTGATGTTAGAGACAAAGAACTGGTAGTGAAATCGGCGAAGAAGGCAGATCTGATATTCCATTTTGCAGCGGTGCTCGGAGTAGATATTGTCGCCGACAATCCCGTTGAGACGATGGAAACGGAGACCTTAGGGATGCAGAATGTCATTGACGCCGCCATTGTCAATGGTACACAGAAGGTAGTCTATGCTTCGACCAGCGGCGTTTATGGGAAAGGAGCCATAGAACAGGCTGTCCATGAGGACTTCGATGTCTCACCGAAATCAAGCTACGCAATAGCCAAGCGGTTTAACGAAATATACCTGGCTTCGCTTTATGAGGAAAAGAAACTCGAATCGATTTCTCTGAGGTTCTTTAACGTCTACGGACCGAAGCAGGATAATAGGATGGTCATCCCAAGGTTCTTTGAGCAGGCGATGTCGAACAGACCTTTGACGGTTTACGGCACTGGAAATCAGACCAGAGACTTCACGTATCTGGATGACGTATTCGTTGCGACCATGAAGCTGATAGAGAAATCGAGCGGTGCAGGGATTTATAATATTTCGAGAGAGAGTGACTATACAATCAAGGAGTTGGCGGAGAGAATAGTCTCCCTGACTGGATCCAAATCGCAAATACAATTTATGAATCCGCCCAAGAGCAGATATGATTTTGAGGTAGAGAGAAGGTTCGGCTCATCGGAGAAGCTGTTTAAGCTGACGAACTTCAAACCCTCGATTTCCCTTGATGAAGGTCTGGCTAAGGTATATGAATGCTATGCCGACTCCCGTGAGATCAAATTGATGAAGGAGAACTAAGCCCCTGATGCGCGTTGCTTGGCTTTGCCCTTTCCCTGTCGATATCCTTCCTTACGATGAAGTTGAGTACAGCAGAACGAGAAAGTTTCACCCTGCAACCTGGCTCGTTAATCTGAGCCACGCAGTGTCTGAGTGCGAAGGACTCGACTTGCACATAGTTACTGAAACCGCATGGGTAGGCAAAGACTTCAGATTCAAGCATAACAATATTTCCTATCATATTTTGAGGAGCCCGTATTCCATACCATTTATGCAGAGAGGGCTTCCGGGTTTCCTCCCGGTCAACGTGGACACGAAGTATTCGCTGGATCTCAGGAAGATCCGAAAGGAATTGGAATCGATCAGCCCGGACTTGATACACTCGCATGGAACGGAGTTCCAATATTCCTATGTGGCGACAAAAATGGATGTACCTTCTGTTATCTCGGTGCAGGGAGTGGCAGGTTTCCTGAAAGAGTTCTTGAAAGAGCCGCGGTGGAAAAAGCGGGAAGCAATCGAGGTCGAGACGATCAGGAATGGCAGGAACTTCATTTCGAGGGCGAAATTCACAGACGAATACATACTCAGATACAATCCCGGTGCAGTGATTTCTCATATCGACGACATCGTCGACGATGAGTTCTTCAATTCCGTCAATGAGCCTGCTGCCGATTCCCTGCTGTTCGTCGGGAGTGTAATCAGGAGTAAGGGTATCGAAGAACTTCTCGCTGCCTTCGTGGAGCTGCTGAAACCTTTTCCCGGATTGACCCTGAGAATAGCAGGGCATTATGACGATCGCTACAGGAATTATCTCCGTTCCAGATATTTGAGCGAGCAAACGCTCGCGGAGAAAGTGTTCTTCCTCGGGCAGCTGAACAGAAAGGAATTGCTGGATGAATACAGGAGAGCAAGTATCTTCGTACTCCCGTCGTATTTCGAGACCAGCCCGAATGTAGTAATGGAAGCGATGTCGGTAGGATTGCCAATCGTAGCAACGAAAGTCGGCGGAATTCCGGACATGGTCGAAGACAATCGCTCCGGGATTCTTGTGAGGGAAA
>CAZRXH010000048.1:23254-25266 GCA_964603995.1 uncultured Bacteroidota bacterium
CTCAAGGGAATGCTTGAGCAGCCTGGAAGGAGAATCCTTTTACGGGGCCTTGCCAGGAAACTGCTCCAAATCAAGCCCGACCTGGTTGTCTGTCACGGAGAATATACTTTTAATGCTTTTGAACTGGCACTCTTGAACGTCTTTCTGAAGTTCAGGCTAGTCGTTGATTCTCATATACATTATACTGAGGAATTCGTCTCGACCCCGAGCCTAACGACAAGAATCCTGTTGTCGCTCTTCAGGGTATTTGTGTGGCGTAACCCCCGCGTGACTCTGGTTGCGGTGACAAAACAAACCAGGGAATACCTGGAGAAAGAATATAGGATACCTGGAGACCGGATCACGATCATTCCTTTGGGAGCCGATACCGACAGGTTCAGTCCCGATGAGAGAATTAGGGCCGAGATGAGAGACAGATATGGCATAAAAGACGATGAAGTGTTGATAGTCTACACTGGAAAGATAATTGCATCAAAGGATCCGGGCTTAATTATCGAAGGCGCAAAAGAACTGCTCAACAGCAGAAAGGTGAAAATTCTGTTCGTCGGCAACATTGGCAGAGAATACTCGGAGAAATTCAACAGCCTTCTCCGTCTTTTCCCCAAGAATATACTTCAAATCAATAGCGTACCGAATGAAGAAATCGCAAAATTTTACCAGATGTCCGATATAGGGATCTGGCCCAAGGAAGCATCGATGAGTTGTGTGGACGCGATGAGCTGCGGTTTGCCGATAATCATAAGCTCTTACCTGACGGACAGGTTGAAGTTCAACAACGGCATCGGCATTGAGGAATCCAACCTTCAAGAACTGAGAGATGCAATTCATCGTCTGGCGAATGACCGGAGCCTGATGAAATCCATGGGTGCGAGAGGAAGAGAGTTTGCCGAGAGCGAATTAAGCTGGGCGAAAATATCTGAGCAATTTGTCGACCTGGCATTTGACCATGTTGGAAAGACCAACTAATTTCAGATTACCGCTAATTTAATATGATCAAAATAAGACCTACCTCTCTTTCTGACATAATATCATTGAGATCATTAAAGGAGCCATTCCTTTTCTTGATCTCCATCGGCTTAGTGTTCCTGTTGCCTCAGAGCAACCTTGTCTTTGCCGGAGTGGCCGCAGTGGTTATTATCCTCACTTTCAATAAGCCCGTGAGGGTACTTTATATTTCAACCGCTCTCCTTTCGATGCGTTACTTCTTTGCGAATAATGGGACCATGAGGCACACGAACCTGGGTATGTTCTCGCCATGGCGTTTCAGGCTGTATGACGATCCTTTCGTAAAGAACTCCGATAAACTTGTGTTCATTCTCCTGCTTGTCGCCATTATCACGATACTTGCCAATAGGGGGATAATAACGCGAAGGATGTTCGCGGAATACCATAGATTGCGGAATCTTGTCGCGGTTTTTCTGATTATTACAGTCCTGTCTGCGATAGCAAATCAGGTCGGAGTCACTCTTACCTTCTTCTTTCTGCAACTGTTTCTGCGGCCGGTCTTATTCCTTGTGCTAATCCTTCTGATAAAATGGGATGAGAGAAGAGTATTCAACTACTTCATATTCGTGTTCTCGATCATGTTCCTGATGCAGATAATACCGTCATTCATCGAGAACATTCCCAATCTGATGCACGGGACGATATTTTTCGCGGATCAATTTGTCGGCACTTTCGTTTATCAAATCAATTACGTCACCGTCCAAATCCTGTTCTATGCATTCTGTATACTACTGATTAACGTCATGAACTCGCCGACGAAGAAGAATCTGTTCTTCCTGTTGTTATGTGTCTTTTCCATAGTATCAGCCCAGAGCGGGTTCCAGACTTTCATTGTTCTGGTATCCCTTCTTCCCTTCTTCTACATGATTCTGTTCAGGCCTCACAGATTCGGATTGAGGGCGATGAGGAGCAGGGGAGCCTTCTTCTTTTCGTCGCTTGGTGTGACCGTTCTGGTCGGCTACATAGTTTTGAATCCTTCCATCGGAGGGAACTACCTGGTCACTGGA
>CAZRXH010000049.1:0-2569 GCA_964603995.1 uncultured Bacteroidota bacterium
GTGTACCAACCGATCCGCAGCGACTCCCTCAGCGAGTTATTCGCCTCCGGAAATTCCTCCTGTCAAGTGGTTGCCGGACTTGCCGTGCTTGTTGCTATTCGAAGAGTATTGCCGCCGGGTCCTCGACCAGCATCTTCACCTTGACCAGGAACTGCACCGACTCGCGGCCGTCAATTGATACTTCCCGATCGCCAGCCAAGACTCAGCATCGCCCGAGAAGAGTTGAACAGATTCTCAATTACTTCTAACTTATTCTCGATGTAACGAATAAGGAGTGACCATGGATGATATCAACGAAAGAACGGTGAAGGACTTGAGTGTGAAGGAGCTGAAGGCTTTGATCGAGACGACAGTTCGAGAAACGATTGAAGATGAACTGGAGGATCAAACAGCATTGCGAAACTCAAATTACCTGGGATCGATTGAAGAAGCGCGAAAGGAATTTGTTGATGGTGATATAAGCTCATTCAGCGATTTGTTCCCCGATGTATGAAGTAATCTTCACGAAGAGGTCAGTCTCCGACCTTGAGAAGCTGAATGAAGGCGACCGGCTTAGGATAGCCAGAAAGCTCAAGGAGTACTCAGTTTCACCTCTACAATTTGCCAGAAAGTTGTCTAATCCTAAATTGGGGACATATAGATTTCGAATAGGGGACTTCAGAGCTGTCTTTGACATTGTCGGACAAAAGATCGTTATCCTTCGTATCGGAAACCGGAGAGATATATATCGTTGATATGGTAGCCGCAGGTCGGAAGCAACATATGCAATCTCATTTCATTCCAGGATTATCGCTGCCGGGTCCTCGACCAGCATCTTCACTTTGACCAGGAACTGCACCGACTCGCGGCCGTCTACTATCCGGTGATCATAAGTAAGAGCAACGTACATCATTGGCTTCACAACGATCTGCCCGTTTTCGGCAACAGGTCTGTCGGCGATCTTGTGCAGACCCAGGATCCCGACTTGTGGCGGGTTGAGTATCGGGGTACTCATCATCGATCCGAAGACGCCTCCGTTAGTGATTGTGAATGTCCCGCCGCGCAAATCGTCGAGTGTCAGGGTACCGGCAGTTGACCTGTCGGCGAAATTCTTGATCGCCATGTCTATCTCGGCAAATGACATCCGGTCTGCATTTCTGAGTACGGGAACAACCAGGCCTTCCTCGGCACCGATCGCCACTCCGATGTCGTAATAATGTTTGTAGACGATCTCGTCTCCGTCGATCTCGGCGTTCAGGCGGGGGAATTCTCTCAACGCTGCTATGACGGCTTTGACAAAGAAGGAGACGATTCCGAGATTGATTCCGTATTTCTGCTTGAACTGCTCCTTGTACTTTTTCCTGAGTTCCATCACGCGGCTCATGTCGATCTCATTGAATGTCGTGAGCATCGCCGCTGCCTGCTGTGCTTCAACCATCCGGCGCGCGATTGTCTTGCGTCGCATGGACATCCTGACGCGTTCCTCTCCACCAGAGGCAAATCCTCCTGCGGCGACACGCCCCTTGCCCTCAATAGCGGCAGTTTTTGGGGCCTGGCCCTTTCCGTTCGCCGGCTTCAACTCGGGTGAAGCTGCCGTTCCGGCATCCTTCTGAGACAGATAAGCTTCCACATCATGTTTGGTGACTCTTCCTCCGGCTCCGGAGCCGGCGACTTCGGAGATGCTGAGACCGCTCTCTTCGGCGACGCGCTTTGCAACCGGAGTGACTCTGTCTCTTGACGACGGCTCCGGTTCAGCCGCAACCTCTTCAATCTCTCTTACAGGTTCTTTATCAGGTACGTGGGCCGGACCCTGATTCTTTTCGTCTGGGGAGACGGTGGGCTGTGCGGAAGAATCGATTTCGGCTATCGTGTCACCGATATGAACCGTCGCTTCTTCCTGTGCAATTATCTTTGTGATGACACCGGCGCTCTGGGCGGCAACCTCCACATTCACTTTCTCTGTCTCAAGCTCGACAAGGACATCTCCGATCTCAAACTTCTCGCCCTCTTTTCTCAGCCAATGCGCTATCCGCGCCTCTACCACTGATTCGCCAAGTGTCGGAACGACAATCGTACTTTTCATTTAGCTCTACCTTTTAAGAATTTAGTAAAGTATTGGCTGCTTTGACTTGCGCTGCCCCTTCCTTTGCGAGGCCACTCCTGAATGCATTCTCAATTACCTCCATGTGATGTGAGGCATGGAGAGCCATCGAGCCTTCCGCAGGACTCGCGTTCGGCGACCGGCCGATGTACCTTAGATTGAGCTTGTCTCCGAGGATATCGGCGAGCAGTGGCCGGACGTAGTTCCACGCGCCCATGTTTTGAGGTTCCTCCTGCACCCAGATAACTTCTTCCACCCTTGTGTAGCTCTTGATTAAGGACTTAATCTCACTGGCAGGGAAGGGGTAGAGTTGTTCAATCCTCGCAATCGCGGTTTCTTCGTTCGCTTCTCTGAATTTGCTCTCTATCAGGTCGACGAATATTTTTCCACTGCAGAGGATGAGTCTCTCAGCCGTGGTCTTTAGGAAAGCGGCTTTGGGATCGTCGAGCACAGGTTCCCATCTTCCCTCGGAAAGCTCCTTAGGGGCCG
>CAZRXH010000049.1:2669-25193 GCA_964603995.1 uncultured Bacteroidota bacterium
TTGGGATCGTCGAGCACAGGTTCCCATCTTCCCTCGGAAAGCTCCTTAGGGGCCGACGCTGTTCGGGGATGTCTGAGCAAACCTTTCGGAGTCATGACGATCAACGGAAGAGGATCTGTCTTCAGAAGGAGCGCCTGCCTTCTCAAAAGATGGAAGTATTGCGCAGAGGTCGTACAGTTCGTGATTCTTATGTTTGTCTCTGCGGCAAGCTCCAGGAAGCGCTCGAGGCGCCCGCTCGAATGGTCGGGACCCTGGCCTTCGTAAGCGTGGGGGAGAAGAAGCACGAGGGAAGGAGTCTGTCCCCATTTCGCCCTCGCAGAGGTCATGAACTCGTCGACCATTATCTGTGCATTGTTTATGAAATCGCCGTACTGCGCTTCCCAGATAACCAATCGCCCCGGCTCCTGGACATTGTAGCCGTATTCAAAACCGATGGCGGCGTTTTCTGTGAGCGGACTGTTGTGCGCTTCGAACGAAGCCTTTGCCGTGCCGATAGACTCGAGCGGCGTAAAAATTCGGCCGTTCTTGACGTCGTGATATGTCAAATGCCTGTGGCTGAATGTTCCTCTCTCAGTGTCCTGTCCCGTGAACCGTATCGGAATCCCATCTTCAAGGATTGAGGAAAATGCGAGCATCTCTGCAGTGGCCCAGTCGATAGTCGGGTTGTCCACCTGGTCGAATACGCGCTTCCGCCTGTCAACCATGCGTTCGAGCTTCGGATGAATTGAGAATCCCTCAGGGAACGAAACCAGCTTTTCGTGGAGGCTCTTGAGTCTCTCTAAATTCACCTGCGTCTTCACGCGCTTGGCTGCGCCTGACGGCGGAACAGCGGGACGCGTTTCGATCAATGCCTTGTCGGCCTCCAGCGACGTCAGAGCGGATTGGAGCTTGTCAAATTGAGCATCCACCATTGTCCCGGCTTCTTCCTCCGTAACGACATTCTTTCGTATGAGTGCAGAAGCCCACTTTTGTCTCACGGTGGGAAGGTGATGGATTGTCTCGTACATGAGAGGCTGCGTGAACGTAGGTTCGTCGCTCTCGTTGTGGCCATGTCTTCTGTACCCGACCAGGTCGATCAGGAAATCCTTGTGAAATTTCTCTCTGTATGCTGCCGCTATCCGGCCGGATTCTATGCACGCAGCCGGGTCGTCGGCGTTGACATGAATTATCGGGATCTCAAACCCTTTCGCAAGGTCGCTGGCGTACCTTGTGCTTCTCGTCTCGTTTGGCGTGGCGGTGTATCCCAACTGATTGTTCGTGATAATGTGTATCGTGCCGCCGGTAGAGTACCCTTCAAGGCGCGAGAAGTTGAGAGTCTCTGCTACTATCCCTTGTCCCGGGAATGAAGCATCTCCGTGAATCAGTATCGGAAGAGTGATGCTCGGATCGAATGACGGCCTGCCCGGCTTGCGAGTGTTCGAGCCAGCCGCACGCGCCATACCTTCGATCACTGGGTCGATGGCCTCGAGGTGACTGGGATTTGGTGCAAGGAAGATCGACACCGTTTGCGCGGAGCCATTCTTCTGTATCTTCAGCGCGCCGCGGTGGTACTTGACGTCTCCGGTCCAGTCGAGATCAGCCCTTGAATGTTTCTGGAGGGTCGGATCCTTGAATTCAGCGAGAATGGCGGAGTAGGGAAGCTGAAGAATATGAGCAAGTACGTTGAGCCTTCCACGGTGCGCCATGCCGATGATTATTGCCTCTGTGCCTTCGTGGGTCGCCAGGGATACAAGCTCGCCCAGCATTGGGACCAGCATGTCCACGCCTTCTATGGAGAACCTGAACTTTCCCGGAAAGGATCGCTGGAGGAACTGCTCGAAGACCTCGACCTCCGTCAGTTTCTGAAGCAAACTTTTCTCGTCGATCGGCATAGCGGGAGGTGCATATCCTCTCCCTTCGATCGCATCGCGGAGCCAGAGCCTCTCTTCTCCGGCGTGAACGTGTTCGAAGTCGAATCCGATCGTCGAAGTGTATATCTCCGTCAGGGCCTGTATTGCCTCGAGGGCGTTGCTTGTCCTCGATGCGATAGATCCGCCGACTAAGTTCGACGGAAGGGCTCTCAGCTGGTCGTCGGTCAAGTTTCGCCGGTCGTCAGATAAAACCGGATCGCCGACCGGGAGGAGACCGAGCGGATCGATCTTCGCGGCGAGATGTCCGAACTGCCTGATGTCCTGTGCAAGTTTCGCAGCGGCGAGGATGCTTTCCCAACTTCCTTGCAGAGGCTGCTCGGAGCGAGTCCCGGCGGGAGCAGGCTCTTCAAGAGCTGGCTTCCAGCTTCTGAAAAGCTCCGCAATTTTCGGATCAACTGAGGAAGGATTTGCAAGAAATTTATCGTAAAGTTCTAAGACGTAGCCGGCATTAGGTCCGTAGAACTCTTTGAGTATGTCCATTTGGGTCCATCAATTCTGTATTTTTATTCCGTCCGGCGGCACATATGACAACACACGTGTTTCGATGAAACACGATACATCGAAGGCTGCAAATCGCCTTCGCTTGCCACCAAGAAGAATTATCTTTCGTTTTCGTCCGCGATAAGTATAATAAAAAAACACATTTCTTTCATGCAATCGATTCTGAACCCGCAGAGGTACGTTCGTTGCAAAAAAAGAGGGGTTTGGTTAACTTTTTCGAGCTAAAATCTTCAAAGGAGATAACGATGGCATACCAACCTAAACCACCTGACGGATGGCTTAAAACGAATCTGAAGTACTACAAGCATCAGGGCAGTTGGGCATGGATTCTTCACCGGATCACCGGTCTTGGCCTGACTGCTTACATTTATGTCCATATTTATGCACTGACCTCACTGACACAGGGTCCGCAAGCTTTTGACAACGAGATGAAACTCTTTTCGACGCCGGTCTTCAAGGTGCTGGAGTGGGCTCTCTTCTCTCTCGTACTCTACCATGCGTTCAACGGCGTTCGAATAGTCCTCGTCGACTGGTCGAATGGCGCAAGATATCACAAGAAAATTCTTACCGTAGTGTACGGACTCGGAGTGGTCCTCTTCATCGGGATGGGAATCCTCATGTTCAGAGAACCGATTTCTAACATGTTTGCATCTTTAAGGTGAGGTGAGAAATGTATAAGCATACAGGATCAAGAGGAAGCGGGGCTCCCGGATGGGCATTGCAGAGAATCACCGGGTTGTTGCTGGTCGTGGTTGTTATCGGACACTATTTCGTCATGCACTCCGATCCGGCGAGCGGCCACACATATGCCGCCGTCCTTGCGAGGATGCATCAGCCGTTCTGGAAAATGTTCGATCTTACGTTCATCACCATCGGACTATGGCACGGTCTGAACGGAACGTGGGGAATTTTCCGCGACTACAAAATGAAACCTGCTGTCAGTCTGACGATATACGGTATTATCATTCTGTCGGGGATTGCTTTCTGGGTTCTCGGCGTCAACACGATTCTTTCTTTCTAAACCTGTCCCGGCATTGTGTCGGGATCGAAATCTAAAAGGAACTTGTAATGATCAAGCATCAGTACGATGTATTAATAGTTGGTGCGGGAGGAGCTGGGCTCCGGGCGGCGCTTGAAATCCCGGAAGGTTTCAGTTGTGCTGTCCTGTCGAAAGTCTTTCCGACGCGTTCGCACACTGGGGCTGCGCAGGGGGGAATCGGTGCCGCGCTCGGAAATGAGGAAGAGGATAGCTGGGAATGGCACATGTTCGACACAGTAAAGGGAAGCGATTATCTGGGAGACCAGGACGCGATCGAAATAATGGCGAAAGATGCCATTCGTGCCATCATTGAGCTCGAGCATATGGGAATGCCTTTCTCGAGGACTCCCGAAGGCAAGATCGCCCAGAGAAGGTTCGGCGGACACACACGTCCTGAGAATCCCGACGATCCCGACTCGAAGAGAGTCGCTGTCAGGCGTTCATGCTACTCTGCTGACAGGACAGGCCACGTCATGCTCCATACCCTTTATGAAAACTGCATAAAACAGAAAGTTCACTTCTTCTCGGAGTTCTTTGTTACCGATCTGATTATGTCAGGGAAAAGCTGCACCGGCGTTGTCGCGATGGACATAGCGAACAGTGAAGTTCACGTGTTCCACGCCAAAGCAGTTATGCTGGCAACTGGCGGATACGGGAGAGTTTTCAGAATTACCTCCAACGCCCATGTCGGAACTGGCGACGGTTTCTCTGTCGTCTATAACAACGGCCTTCCACTTCAGGATATGGAGTTTGTTCAGTTCCACCCGACCGGTCTATGGAAGCTCGGCATTCTTATTTCCGAGGCAGCTCGCGGAGAAGGCGGTATACTGTTGAACAACAAGGGTGAGCGGTTCATGGAGCGATACGCTCCCACTGTGAAGGACCTTGCCCCGAGAGACATGGTGTCGCGCGCGATCATAACGGAGATCCGTGAGGGCAGAGGGTTCAAAGGAAGCGATGGGACATACTACGTTCATCTTGACGTATCACATCTCCCGAAAGAAGTGCTCAACGACAAGCTACCTGAGATTACGGGATTTGCAAGGACATATCTCGGAGTCGAGCCGACGAAGGAGCCGATTCCCATACAGCCCACAGCCCATTACGCCATGGGTGGAATACCTACTTCCGTGGATGCGGAGGTCATAAGAGACAAGAAAGGCGCGAAGGTGCCGGGACTATATGCTGCCGGCGAGGCGGCGTGCGTTTCGGTGCACGGCGCGAACCGACTCGGAACAAACTCGCTCCTCGATCTGATCGTGTTCGGACGCAGGGGAGGCAAGGCGATCGCGAAGTTCATCAGAGAAGCTGAGTTCGCTCCGCTTCCGGATGATGCTGCGGACAGGACACTTGCAAGGATCGATCACCTGATGAACTCTAAAGGTAAAGAGAAGGTCGGCGCTCTTCGCATAGAACTGCAAGAGAAGATGATGGAGAAAGTCGGCATATTCAGGAATGAGAAAGATCTTACGGAGATGACTTCCGAAATAAAGTCGTTGCAAGACCGGTATCAGGAAGTATCACTGGACGATAAGGGCAAAGTCTTCAATACTGACTTGATGGAGGCCATTGAACTTGGAAATCTCATTGATACGGCTGAGCCGATCATATACGGTGCGCTGGTCAGGGAAGAGTCGAGAGGCGCCCACTCTCGTGAAGATTTTCCGAAGCGCGACGACAAGAAATGGCTCAAGCACACGCTCGTGTACAAGACCGACGGAAAACCGAAGGTTGACTACAGGCCAGTTTCCATCACCCGTTTCCAGCCTAAAGAAAGAAAGTATTGAAAGGACGGCGGAAGAATGAAAATTACTCTACGTATACAAAGATATAATCCCGAAAGAGATTCCGAGCCTTACTACCAGGAGTTCAATGTCGAGGCGGGGGACGAGAAGGAACGGATACTCGATCTCCTTCACCAGGTGAAATGGAAGTATGACGGCACTCTCACGTTCCGGCGCTCCTGCGCGCACGGCGTCTGCGGTTCAGACGGGATAAGAATAAATGGCAGGAACCGGCTCGCGTGTTCGACTCTTCTCAGAGACGTTAACTACAAGAAGCCAATCGTCATAGAACCACTTCCTTCAGTACCGATAATCAAGGACCTGGTGGTCGATATGTCTGACTTCTACAGGAAGTACGAAGCGGTGAAGCCATATCTTGTGAACAACTCGCCGCCCCCGGAGCACGAGCGCTATCAGAGCAACGATGACGCGGAGAAGTTGTTCGAGTCTGCGAAATGCATCCTCTGTGCCTGCTGTACTACTTCCTGTCCGTCCTCGTGGTCGGACGAGAATTACATCGGGCCGGCGGCTCTGCTGAAGGCTTACAGATTCGTGTTCGACACGCGTGATGAGGCGGCGGACGAACGGCTCGATGTGGTCGACACCCCGGACGGTATCTGGAGGTGCCACACAATTTTCAACTGCGTGGAAGCGTGTCCGAAGGAGATTAACCTCACATGGCATATCTCCCAGTTGAAGAAGCGTCTCGCAGAACGGGAGATGTAATCAGGACACGACAGAAATCGCGTGAAATGGCGGGCTCTCAACCCGCCATTTTTCTTGTGGGGGTTATAGAACACGGGTCACACAGATGTGACGGATCTTCATTGATTTCATTGCTTTCCGTGTTCGATTTGTTTTTCATCCTTTTGCAATCTTCGCTAAGACTTTATATTAAGGCATGTTAAAACGAACAATATTAGTTATGAGCGCTATGCTGGTCCTGGCTTCCGTATCATATGCACAGGAGAACCAGGTAGATTCCGATTTCAAATTCGGCAAAGAACTTTATCAGAATAAGATGTACGATCTCGCAGAGGAGCAGTTCAGCAAATTTTTGCAGCAATATCCGACGTCTCCATCTGCGGGGCAGGCGAGATACTATCTCGCGATGTCGCAATATCAACAGAACAAGTTCGCAGATGCGGCGACGAACTTTCAGGCATTCGCGGTCCAGTACCCGAACGATCCTCTCGCTCCCAAGGCTTGGATGAGTGCTGGTGAATCGTACGCGAAGGTGAAAGATTACGCAAACGCCGGTCTGTCTTATGAGCGGCTCCGCGTGTTCTACCCGAAGGACATCAATGCGCCCGGCGCGCTTCTCAAAGCGGCAGGATATTTCGAGCTTGCCGGCGACACTGCCCGTGCCGAAGTCTCGCTCCTGACGATTGTCCAGGACTATTCCACGGCGTCGAGTTATTTCGATGCAACGCTTCAGCTCGGGAATCTATACTTCGGTTCAGGTCAGCTCCTCAAGGCGGAGAACCAGTACAGGGCGCTCCTCACTTCGGACAACGACTCGGTGCGGGTGATGGGACTTCTCGCTCTCGGCAGGCTGAACAGGATGAGAGGTATGCCGCTGCAGGCGGAGAGCTACCTCAAAGACGCCGCTGCGCTCAACATCGCGCCTCAGAGTTTCGACGCGAGACTCGAAAGCATCGAGATAGATCTCGAAGCCGGGAGTTTTACTCTGGCTCTTCAGCGGGCAAGTCAGGTAGATACGACACAATTGAATTCTGACCAGCAAAAACGGTTGAGATACGAAGAAGGATATGCGCACATCGCGCTTGGTGAGTGGAATGGTCTTGGGAATAATGTCGGTGCTTTCAGGTCTCTTCCTTCGAAATACAGGCTTAGATTGGCATCTCTCCTTAGCACCAGGGGGCAATACGTTCCGGCACTCTCTATCCTCAGAAATCTGCCGAAGGCTGAAGAGAGTGAATCCAGTCTGGACCTGTATTCCGAGATAGCTTTCCGGGCGGGCCGCATAACGCTGGCTGACTCTCTGCTCTCACGTACAGTTGCCGAGTCGAAGGCGCCTGATGTGAAGCTGATTATCCGGCTTCTCGATATCGAAAGCAATTACCTGAAAGATCAGGAGAAGACCAGAGAGACCTTCTTCAGATACGAGAATATCCTGAAGGAGAGGCCTGACGCATACGCCTTTTACAGGGCGCGCTCTGAAGAAAGCATGGGCGATTTCGCTGCTGCGATTCGTGACTATGCCGAAATAGAGACAGAGTATCCGGAGTCGGACTACGCTCCGGCGGCGGACAGCCTTTCCAGGCATGACAGGGATTTCAAGGAAGTGAACTACCGCGATGCCGTCGTCAGCATGGCAGACATCCTCCTTGAGCAGGGTTCGGCAGACAGGCTGACCGCACTCCTGCATCTCGGGAATCTGTACGAGAAAGAATTAAAGGACTACAGTAAGGCCGCGAAGGTCTATGAGCAGCTTGCGGCAATTGCAGCAGGTGACACACAGAGAGTGGCGAAATTCCTGTACGCCGGTGCCATCGAAAAGAGTGCAGGTGGAAGAATTGATGAGCACTCCGAGGCCTATTCAATTTACCTACAGCTTTCTTCAGGGATCGAAACGGATTCGATTGCAGAGTTGTCGCTATTCAATGTCGCGAGGATACAGTCAGAGTCGGGTGACTCGCTGGGTGCGGAGAACTCTGCGCTCCAATTCATCAAGCGTTTTCCGAACTCACGTTATTGTCCACGGGCCTATGCGATCCTGGCAGCGTCACTCTACGGGAGTGGCGCTTATCATGAGGCCATCGCGCAGGCAACGCTGGCCGGAACGCTGCCGGAGGCTCAGCTGATCACCGTCAAATCGGAGATTGCCATCGATTCACTGCACGACGCCAAACTCACATTGGAGAGCTTTCTCGGCTCGGACCCACCCAAGAGATTTCTGCTGGAAGGGGAGCTGATCTATGCGGATCTTCTTCAGAAGATGGGTGTCGATGCGATGCACGCGTATATCCGGATCTTAGATCAGCTCGTGCCGTCGAAGTACAAGGATGGCGTTGCCGTTCGTCTAGCGGACTATCTCTACGGGTCGGGACGATACGACAGTGCCTATTCGGTTTACAAGACAATCGGCAAAGACGAGTCGTGGTACAGAACGCCTCCATCGATTCTGTACAAGATGGCACACTGCAAGCTGCTCGCCGGTGATTTGAACAACGCCAAAGATCTCTTTCAGGAAGTTGCAACTAATTCGACCGATTCCTCGATTGTCCTAGATTCGTACTACCAACTCGGTAAGATTTATCTCTCGCTCGGTGACAGGCGTATGAGTGCGTCGTTCTTTGAAAGGGCAGGGGTGTACAATCCCGACGCATTGCTGAAAGCCGCGGACACATATTTCAAGATGGGAGACTACAACGATGCGGGGAGGGTTTATCGGAAAATTCTCAGCACAGCCTCGGTGGACACGCTGCAAGCTCTTTCAGCCGCGAGGCTCGTCGAGATCGACTATAGGACCGGCAACGTTAAGTCTGCGGACCTGGGTGCATCCAAATTCAAGAAGACATATCGGAGCTACTGGGATCGCTACAATGCACGGTTCCTTGTCGATAAGGCAGAATACCTCATAGGTAATAAGAGTTACACCGAAGCAAGGAGACTGCTCGACGAGGTGAAGAGCGATTATGACCGAACACCTGCTTACCCGCAGTCGCTGCTCGATCAGGCGAGGATATTTGTCGCGGTGAGTGATCTTGCGCAGACCGAAAAGACGCTGAAGAACCTGCTGGAAAAATTCCCAAACGATCCTGCTGCACCGGAGGCACATCTTGAGCTGGGGAACATCTACTATGCACAGGAGAAGTACCAGGATGCGTCTGACAATTTCAGGGCTGTGTACCTCGATTCTCTTGCCGACCGCAATATCGTGCGGGATGCGATGAGCAGGCTCATCAGTTCGTACGAGTCTCTGGGAATGTATGATGGTGCGCTCGATATTACGAGGAAATTCATAGCCAGATTCCCGGACGATAAGTCCATCATGGACAAGAGGATAAAGGTTGGAATACTTTATGAAGAATTGAGATATTTCGACCAGGCTCTTCTTACGTTCCAGGCACTGGTAAAGGAGGCGAACCGTGATTATCAGGCCGAACTTCATTATTATGTCGGTGCAATCTATGATGATAAGGGCGATTACGCGAACGCGATACTTGAGTTTCTCAAAGTCCCTTATCTTGTCACGCCGAGCGCGGTCGTAGACTGGGCGGCCCAGGCATATTACATGGCAGGCAAATGCTACGAACAATTGAACAAGCCGAATGAGGCAATCGCCATGTATCAGAAGATTGTTGACAAGCCCAATACCGACCCGACATTTGTTGCAGGCGCGGAGAGAGAAATTAACAGAGTAAAGGCGTTGTTGAAGTAATGTTTGAAAAAGAGATATCCAACTACGCGTTCAATATCACCAAGCGCTACACCGGCGACAGTGTGAAGCTAAGCACGCTTTTGCTTGATGTCGAGCTTCCTGGTGATTTCAAGAAGTTCGCCGAAGCGGAAGTGGACGAACAAATCGACTCGGAAGGTCTCGGAGAGAGCAGTACCGGCAAGTTCGATCTCTCCACTCCCGAAATTCAGGCGCTGTTCAGGGAGGTCCGCCACATTCTGAAGAATTCGTACGAGTTTTCGCGCGAGGAATTTCTCGAACTTGTCGACAAAGCATCGAAGTTCATTTTCAATTATGTCATAAGGCCCCGCTGGACTCTCGAGAAATTCCTTTTCAAGGGAGAACACCAGGCGGACCAGGCATCCATCAGGAAAGCATCCAGGTTCCTCAACTGTTATTCGTACTACCCGAAAGGAATAGATGAGTACCTCGACTTCAACCGGAGAGACTCCTTGGATGTCGAGACGTGGAAGAGGCTTCACGGAAAAATTGACGAGCACCTTCTGGGCACTCTTCCGGCAAAGCTAAGCAATCTCACGTCGGCTCTCTTTGGTCTCTTCGAATTTGCCTCGGGGGCGGAAAAAGTCCCGTCAGACGCAATGGCACTTTTCTTCCGTGACAAGTCTGCCGCTGAGATAGTCGATCGGATAGAATTTGCGAGGGATGTGAAGAGCATACTCTCGCTCGATGTCATTACGCTCTCGATGATACTTGAAGCTACTTCAAGCGACGTCAGCAGCGACATCGCGGTACTGCCTGCCAAGGAGGAGCCGCCGAAGGAGTTTCGGGCATTTGAACGTCAGCGAGTTACTCATCCTCTCCACCCCGAGAATCCGGCGCCGAAGGAGACCCCCGCAGTTGTGACCGAGCCCCCTGCATCTTCCGATGTCTCTGAACCGCCTAAGCCTGTTCCGGCGCCGGAAGCCAAACAATCGCCAGCGCAGGCTGCGCCCAGGGGTGCAGTATCATCTTCCGTTCGCAGCTTCGTGCCGGCGAAGCTTGAAGAGAAAGTTATCAAGCGGATTTTTCGCGGGAGCAAATCCGGCTACCAGGTAGCAATCCACAAGCTTGACGAATGCGGAGATTGGCCCGCCGCGGCAAAAATTGTAGAAGGTATTTTCATCGACAACGAAGTTGATCCTTTTTCGAAATACGCTGTTGCGTTCACTGATGCCGTGAATTCCAAGTTCCGCGGCGCACGCCCCAGGTGAGAAATTCCAAGCAGAAAAATCCGACCTCCAAATGCTGGCTCGTCCATCCGCAGTACCACTTCGTCGAAGGATTTAATGTCTGATTACCCAGATGAAACATATTAGGAACCGATAGATGGCGCATTTTGTCGACGAGGCTGTTATCCACGTCAAGGCTGGTGATGGCGGGAACGGGTGTGTAAGTTTCAGGAGGGAAAAGTTTGTGCCACGAGGAGGTCCGGATGGAGGGAACGGAGGTAGAGGAGGAAGCATCATACTTGTCACTGATAAGAGCCTCACGACACTTCTTGACTTCCACTACCGAGCCTCATTCAAAGCGAAGCGCGGCCAGCATGGGCAGGGGTCAAACAAGTTCGGAAGAGGCGCCGATGATCTCGTTATAAAACTTCCCGCCGGTACGCTGGTCATGGACGCCGAGACCGATGAGAAGATCGTAGATATGCTGGAAGATGAACAGCAATTCATTATCGCGAAAGGCGGACGGGGCGGCAGGGGCAACGCAGAATTCGCGACCGCGACTGATCGCGCTCCCAGAAGGGCAGATCCTGGCGAACTGGGAGAAGAACTGACCCTCAAGCTTGAGTTGAAGCTCCTTGCCGACGTCGGGCTTGTCGGATTTCCGAATGCGGGGAAATCCACGCTCCTCTCGGTCATATCGGCGGCGAAGCCGAAGATAGCGGATTATCCATTCACAACGCTGGCTCCAATACTCGGCATTGCCAAGTTCAGGGACCGCTCATTCGTAGTGGCAGACATGCCTGGTCTGATTGAAGGGGCGAGCCAGGGAAAAGGGCTTGGCATTTCGTTCCTGAAGCACATCGAGAGAACCAGGGCTATCGCAGTTCTGATCGAATCCACATCCACTGATCCCAAAAGCGAGTTTGAGAAGCTGATTGAAGAGATGCGATTGCACAGTCCGGATCTGCCTAAGAAAGTGAAGATGGTCGTTCTCACCAAAACCGATCTTGTCGATGACGCGACTCTTAAAGAATTATCTAAGACTGCGTTTCCCAAGAGACTCAAAAGGCATTTCATAAGCGCGGTGACGGGAAACGGAATAGAAGAACTGCTTGGAATGTTTTGGGCGGCGCTCAGAGCCTGAGACTGACTCAGCACATCAGCTGTACCAGTCCGACCATATTCATCCCTCTCATGAATCTGATTTCAGCTGGAATGAGTAATGCGTTTCGGTGTGGCACCCTCGCTTAGTCCGACGAGAATGCTCCATCTGATGTCCCGATCAAACTTGACTTTACTGACGTTCGAAGATAAATTTCCATTGTAGTATCCCACCTGTGCTGCAGGCCAAGCGCACACGCACGAGCTTCATAAAGCACCTTCTTAATACCATCTCTCGTTATCAGTGCTGCCGTTTCAATCGGACGCGGGCTTCTAAGAGATTCATTGGATTTCAGGTTTCATTTGACCGTGAGGGAAGCCAGGAAGGTATGATATGCGTAGTCTATGAGCAAGAAGGGCCTGGCGAGAATTTCCAAGTTGTCGCGTTCATGTAGGAAGAAAGGATGGTTCTATGTCTCAAGGACATGAGAACGCTTATGCGAGCGGGCGACGCGATGAGCGAATCGGCCAGCTTCAGATCGCGCTGAGCCATGTTGCCCAGGCACTGCTGAGAGCGAAATCAGAAGAAGAATTACTTAAGAAAGTCTGCAACATAATGGTTCAGGATGGGGGGTACATCATCGCATGGATCGGATGGCTGAACCCGCAAACGAATATCGTGGTGCCAGCTGCTTTTTCTGGTGAAACTGCCGGTGAGTATTTGCAGATGATAAGGGTCACGGCCAACGGGAGAGAAGAAGGGCAGGGGCCAACTGGTCGCGCAATACGTGAGGGAGACCGCTTTGTTTGCAATGATTTCTTGTCGGATTCACGCACGGTTCCGTGGCATGACGCGGCCAGGAAAGTCGGGATTAGGTCCTCTGCCGCGTTTCCTTTCACATCTGGTGGAGGCAAAGTATGTGGGACACTGAACATATATTCCGATGAACGAGATGCGTTTCAGGTACCCGATGTTGCGATCATAGGTGAAATCACGTCGGACCTTTCTTATCGGCTAATGCAGATGCGGGAAGTTGCTCGCCGCGAAAAATTAAGCATTGAGGTTATCAAGAGAGAAGAATTGTTCAGGGAATTCACTGAGGCAGCTGGTGAAGTCTTTTGGATAATGAGAATTCAGCCTGAGCTGGTCCTATATGTGAATCCAGCTTTCGAGCATATCTGGGGAAGGCCCGTTGGTGAGCTCTATCGGAACCCGCGGCTGTGGATGGACTCGATCCATCTGGATGAAAGACCAAGGATAATGGAAGTCTATTCGAACTGGGTCCAGAAGATACCTGGTTCCCGGTACGACGAAGAGTACCGTATCGTCAGGCCGGACGGAGGGACAAGGTGGATACACGACAGAGGGTTTGCGCTCCTTGAGGAAGGAGAAGGAGGCTCGAGAGTTGCGGGGATCGCCGAAGACATAACTGGGCGCAAGATTGGTGAAGAGAACCTGCGTGCATCCGGCGAGCGGTACAGGAGCATCCTTGACAACATGATGGAAGGCTGCATGATCATCGGCTTCGACTGGACATATCTCTATGTCAACGATGCCGCGGCACGGCACGGTTACCAGGAGACGCAAAATCTTATCGGGCGGACTATGATGTCGGTGTATCCCGAAGTGGAAAAGTCAGCAGTGTTTAGCCGGTACAAGGTGTGCATGGAGGAGCGAATTCCGCAGCGATTCGAATCAAGCTACACATTTGAAGACGGAACGACTAACTGGTACGAATTCAGAGTCGCACCCGTGCCGGAGGGGATCTTTGTTCTTTCTTTGGACATTACGGATCGTGTGCGGCAGGGAAAGATGAGGCAATGACATGAAGCTTACATTCAATCCGACCATGAGAGTTGAGCTTTTCGCCGGATTCGGCGCCATCGTCCTTGTACTGGTTGCCATTCTTATCACGGCCTATGTCACGCTTAGTGAAACAGAGTCATCCCAGCGGAAGATGCTTGATGAAAACTTTGGCAATCTGTACGACCTTCCGACTCTTCGTGCTAACATAAATGCTCAGCGGCTCGCTGTTGCGATGTTGCTGGAACTAGATCGGTCGGAGTGGAACCCATGGCTCGGTGAAATTCAGCGGCGGCGCAGGGCATCGGATGAGATAATTAATAGCCTGATCCTGCGATTGCGGAATAGCAGTGAAGAGTCTGAAAGGCTTGGTGCATTCATTGCAGTGCGGGATGCGTATCAGAGAGTGGTAGATACGCAAGTGGCGCTTCTCGTTGAGCAAGGAAGAAGTAGTATGGCGAAGGACTTGTTTCTTGGAATTCAGATGGAGAATCATGCTCGGATGCGGGCTCTCCTGGCTGAGCTCGAGGAGATAGAGATGTCGGAGGCTCATGCCATGGTGAAGCAGGCTGAAGAGAACGCTGGTGAACGGATGCGGGTGTTCCTGACACTCGGAGTGCTTGGGGTCCTGCTAGCTTCTGCGTTGGCTGTTTACATGAGCCGGACTATTTCAAATTATGTGAAGGAGCTGAGAGCAAGGGAAACGGCTATTTCGCGCGCCAACCGTGCGCTGAACATGTTGAACGCGTGCAATTCCATCATGATACGCGCAGCCGACGAGATCCGGCTTCTGGAAGAGATTTGCCGGTCGATCATCGATATCGGAGGCTACAAAATGACCTGGGTCGGATATGCCGATGAAGACAAGAATAAGACTGTGCGACCGATGGCATTTGCCGGTGAGGATGGGGACTACATCGAACACGCCAACATTTCCTGGGGGGACAACGAGAGAGGACGCGGGCCGACCGGCAAATGTATCCGAACTGGAGAAGTTGTGATCGCAGCAGATACTTCGACGGAGCCAGGTTACGATCCATGGAGATACCGGGCGAGGGAGAAGGGATATCGTTCGTCTGCCACATTGCCGCTCAGGGACAGCGCCAGGGTCTACGGCGCGCTCATGGTGTACTCTGGCAAAGCAAACGCTTTTGGCGAGGAAGAGATCCGTCTTCTGAGGGAGCTTGCCGATGACATGGCTTACGCTACCCTTGCCCTCCGCGAACAGTCTGCCCGAAAGCATGCTGAGAAGAAAGCGTGTGAGTCGGCTGCATATGCGCGCAGTCTTCTTGAGGCGAGCCTGGATCCGATGGTCGTGATCAGTCCTTCGGGAAAGATCACGGACGTCAATGCGGCGACCGAGACGGCGACCGGGAAATGCCGGGACGAGCTGATCGGTACTGATTTTTCGGATTGCTTCGCTGACTCGGACAAAGCTCGCACCGGTTTCAAGGAGGCGCTGACACACGGTTTTGTCCGTGACTACCCGCTGACCATCCTGCGGGAATCGGGGGGGACACTCAATGTCCTCTACAATGCCAGTGTCTACCGGAACGAGGCAGGTGAGATCCAAGGTGTGTTTGCCGCCGCGAGAGAAGTCAAGGATGGCTCATTCCAGATAGAACGCCCCAAGCACTCACCGGAAAATTGAACTGGACGAGTGAATTAGAGCGCCTATTACGGAGACCGGACAGATTTGCACGGACAATTGTCGTTATCGTTTTGGGGTTCGCGAGAATCCCTTCGTCCCGTGGAATCCGCGTTCGACTTGTTCCCAGATAATTGTTCGGGCCGAAATGAAAAGGCCGCAGTGCACGGGTCTTTCGCACTGCGGCTGAGCCATTGAAGCTCTCTTTCAGGCGGAGAGTTCAGTCCGCCTTCATATGGGCGAGGGCCTTCCTGATTATGTCGATCCCTTCGTCCACCTCCGGCTCGCTGAGATTCAGCGGCGGTCTAAAGCGTATCGTCCGCTCGCCACATCCTATGAGGAGCAAACCACCGTCGAAAGTTTTCTGGCGAAGTTCGAGCCTCTTCTCTCCTGAGGGCATGTCGAACGCGCAGAAGAGCCCGAGTCCACGTGAGTTTGAGACGAAAGAGGGGAATTCCTGTTCCACTTCCCTGAGCCTTGAGAGAAGGTACCCGCCCACTTGTGCAGCATTGTCAACCAGCCTTTCCTCGCTGATGATCTCCAGGTATCTGGAAAAGCGTACCATGTCGGTCAGATTTCCGCCGAAAGTGCTGTTCAATCTTCCGGGTGTATTGAATACGTTCTCCGTGATCCCGTCAAACTTGTCGCCAGCGAGCATCCCGCACACCTGGGTCTTTTTTCCAAATGAGATCGCGTCCGGTTCAACGTAATGCTGGTGTGCCCACATTTTTCCTGTCAGGCCAATTCCTGTCTGCACCTCGTCAATGATCATGATGATATCGTTTTCTGAGCAGAGTTCGCGAAGTCGCTCGAAGAATTCTTTCCGGAAATGATTATCGCCGCCTTCTGCCTGTATCGGCTCAATGATCAGAGCAGCAATGTCCTTACCAGACTCTGCGATCGCCTGTTTGATCTGACTTATGGCAATCTCTTCCTCGTGTTTGACGAAGTTGACGTTTTCCTCCGTAAGCGGGAATTTCATCGCTGGGTTGTTGATGCGGGGCCAGTGAAATTTCGGAAAATACTTCGTCTTGATTGGATCTGTGTTTGTAAGCGAAAGAGTGTAGCCTGTCCTTCCGTGGAACGCGCGTCTGAAGTGGATGATCTTCATCCGGTCTTCGTCATTTTCTGAGCGGTAGAATCCTGCCTGAAGGTTCTTTCGCATCCTGTAGTCGAACGATGCTTTCAGCGCGTTCTCGACCGCCAGCCCGCCTCCCTCGATAAGGAAAGCATGGGGCAGGTAGTCAGGGATTGCAACCCTGGAAAAGACCTCCATAAACTCCGCCATCTCAACCGTGTACGAGTCCGAGCTCGAGGGCTTGTGGACAGAAACGCGCGCGAGTTTTTCCAGAAAATCAGGGCTTATCATCCTGGGATGGTTAAAGCCGACCGGAGACGATGCAAAGAATGTGAAAAAGTCGAGGAAGAATTTCTTTCTTTTTGAATCGAACACGTACGATCCTTTGCTTCGCTTCAGGTCGAAAACCACGTCGAACCCGTCAATGAGGAGATGCTTGCGCAGGACATCCGAGACGTTTTCCGGGCCTATGTTTGCTGAGTAAGCAATTGTACCCGTATCGGTCCCATGCGCACCGCCGGTTCTTCTTCTCGTTTCGTTCATTGTCATAAATCACCTTTTGGGAGTTTAGTTTTTCCCCCGAACAGCGTCGGGAGTGACTGAGTAAGTGTCGATTTGTGCTCTCTGTAGCTTGTCGCTATAGTCGACGTACACGGTCTTTGTCTCCGTGAAGAAGTCGAAAGCGCTAGCACCGCCCTCGCGGTGGCCGTTGCCGGTCTGTTTGACTCCGCCAAACGGCATGTGTGTTTCCGCACCGATCGTCGGCGCGTTTATGTATGTTATTCCTGCCTTGATGTCGCGCATCGCCTTGAATGCACTGTTCACGTTCCTCGTGTATATGGATGAGCTCAGGCCATAGATAGTTCCATTCAATAGTTCGATGGCATGCTCCAGCGAACCGGCCTTCATGACGGATAGCACCGGCCCGAAGATCTCTTCGCGTGCAATAGTCATCTCAGGAGCAACGTCCGCAAAAATCGTAGGCTCATAGAACCAACCTTTGCCAAGATCGTCGCCGCTTGCTGACTTACCGCCTATTACGAGCCTCGCTCCTTCTTTCTTGCCGATTTCCACGTATGAATGGACCTTTTCTCTTTGCGACTCGTTCACGCAGGGACCGACCTCAATAGATTCATCCAACCCGTTACCGAGTCTGAGCCTCGAAGCTCTTTCAGCAAGTGTGTTGAGGAACTTGTCATAAATTTTCTCATGAAGTATAAGGCGACTCGTCGCAGTGCAGCGTTGTCCGGTTGTCCCGAAGGCGCCCCAGAGGATTCCATCGAGTGCGAGGTCGAGGTTTGCATCATCCATCACAATCTCTGCGTTCTTGCCGCCGAGTTCAAGTGAAACACGCTTAAGCGACCTCGAAGCGATCTCCGAAATTTTCTTTCCAACGGCAGTTGAACCGGTGAAACTGATTAGCTCGATGTCTTCATGTTCCACTATTGCCGTGCCGACTTCGTTACCGCCTCCGTGCACGATGTTGATAACGCCGCTCGGGACGCCGGCTTCGACCAGTATCTCGACGAGCGTCGCAGCGGTCTTTGGAGTGTCGGATGCCGGTTTGAATACGATTGTGTCGCCGGATACGAGCGCAGGGAAGATCTTCCACGTCGGGATTGCCATCGGAAAATTCCACGGGCTTATGACCCCTGCAACTCCGACGGGCACCTTCATCGACATCGTAAATTTGTTCTGCAGCTCGCTCGGCGATGTCACTCCGAACATCCGGCGTCCTTCGCTCGCAGAGTAGTATGCGGTGTCGATCCCTTCCTGCACATCGCCGCGTGTCTCGACGAGAACTTTCCCCATCTCGCGGGTCATTTCGCGAGCAAGTTCCTCCTTGCGAGCCACCATTATGTCACCCGCTTTCTTCACAATGTCGCCTCTCCGGGGAGCCGGGTAGAGGCTCCATTCGCGGTAAGCCTCCTTCGCGGCTTTGACAGCAGCGTCGACGTCCCTTTTATCGCTTTTCGGAAATATCCCGATGACTTCGTTCCAGTCGGCAGGATTCCGGTTCTCGAAAGTCCTTCCCGATACGGCGTCTCTTTCTTCTCCGCCGATGAGATTCCTGAATGCTTTTGGCATCGTCAGCTCCTATGTTGATGGAACACAGATTAAACGGATAACGTGAGTCTATACACCTGCGTGCCTGCGCGTTGCAACGCTCCAGCGCGTTGGCATGTTGGCGTGCAGACACGGATTTGATTCCCTTTCTGTCATTGGTGAAGATGTTTTTGTTGAATTCTACCTTCCTTCCGATACCATTGTCACTAAACCGTTCGCGATCACGTCCAGTGGTAATTACCGACCGCTATAACATCCTGGCATGTACTAGTTTGGACTGAAGAAGAGTATGATAGACAGTATAAGGACCAGGATTGGAAGCAGTGAGAAGAACAGAACATAATGCAGCGGCCTGCTGAGGAGGAGTTCGTCATCGTGGAAGAGATGTTTGCTCACCAGATGGGAACCCACTACGGAGGCACCGCCGGCGAGGCCTATCAGTGTGATTGACTTGATAGGTCCCATGGAGAACTTCAGGAATGTAATCTGCGCCGCCATTGCAATGGTCAAACCGACCAGAAGCCCGTAGAAGCCACCGAGCCAAACCAGGAACGGCTTGTTTTGCAGCAGCGACGATGATTTCATTCCTTCAAACCTAAAGCCTTGTAAATGTAATCGACATTCTTTAGAAGCGAGTCCAGATCAAAAACCCTGGAGAGCTCTTCCTGCGATACTTTCTCGCTGACCTCGTGGTCGTTCGCCAGGGCAGTGAGAAAATCTTCACCCGTCTCCCAGCAGTGCATCGCGTTTCTCTGTACCAGGGCATACGCCTGCTCGCGTGTCATACCCTTCTCAATCAACTTCAGCAGCACGTCCTCCGAGAAAAACAGCCCGTGCGTGATCTGGAGATTTTTCTGCATCCTTTCGGGATAGACGACGAAGTTCTTGAATATCTTCTGCGATTCGAGGATCATGAAATCGAGCCCGATAGTCGCATCGGGAAAGATAACGCGTTCCACTGATGAGTGGGAAATATCCCTTTCATGCCACAGTGCCTGGTTCTCGAGAGCCGACATTGCATACGATCTCACAAGCCGGGCCATGCCGCATATTCTTTCGGCGTTCACGGGATTCCGCTTGTGAGGCATGGCAGAGGATCCCTTCTGTCCTTTTGTGAATGGCTCTTCGGCCTCCAGCACTTCGGTCCGCTGGAGATGGCGCACCTCAAGAGCCATCTTTTCCAGAGTTCCGGCAATCACCGCGAGGACAGTCATGAACTGCGCGTGCCGGTCGCGCTGAATTACCTGTGTCGATGCTATCGACGGCCTGAGCCCAAACTTCTTCGCGACATATTTCTCTACCTCGGGCGAGATGTGTGAGTAAGTACCGACGGCTCCGGATATCTTTGCGACTGCAATCTCTTCAATGGCGCTCCTAAGACGGTCAACTCCTCTTCCAAGTTCGTCATACCAGACAGCGGTCTTCAAACCAAATGTCACCGGCTCCGCATGAATGCCATGTGTGCGGCCGATCATTGGCATGTCTTTATGCTTCAAGCTCAGGTCGCCGATCATCTTCCGCAGCTCGATGAGGTGTTTCAATATCATTTCACCAGCCTGCTTCAGTTGGATAGCTGATGCAGTATCGAGTACGTCCGACGAGGTCATCCCAAGGTGGACGAAGCGCGCCGCAGGTCCTACGTTCTCACTTATGTTTGTGAGGAAGGCAATAACGTCGTGCTTGACGGTGCGTTCTATCTCATCGATTCTTTCGACCTCAAATTTCGCCTTTGCTTTCACCTCGGCGACGGCGTCGGCCGGGACCCTTCCGAGTTCCGCCTGGGCTTCCATTGCCGCGATTTCAATGTCCAGCCAAATCCTGAATTTATTCTCTTCGCTCCATACATTGCTGATCTCGGCAGGTGAGTATCGTCTTATCATTTCCCGGATTTCCTTCCGACTGTAAGTATGAGTGTAGCGAGCTTGTTGCCGCGGAGTATCTCAAAGCGGACTCTGTCTCCCGGTCTCAAATCATCCAGTTGTGATTGAAGAGAACCCGCCGTTCTGACCGGCCTGCCCTGGTATTTCAAAATCAGGTCGCCCGGTTCAAACCCGCCTTTCCGGGCAGGGCTATCAGGTGCGACATTACTGACAAGTGCGCCGGAAGGCTCGCTGAGCCCAAAGTATCTCGCCATCTGTTCGTCCACCGACTGCAGCTGCAACCCGGTCCAGGCGTCGCGAATGACCTTGCCGTATTTCTGAAGCTCGTCCACCACACGCTTTATCCTGTCGACGGGAATGGCAAACCCGTAACCGATGTACGCATTGCTCACTCCGCCGGTGTATATCATTGTGTTCATTCCGATCACTCTGCCGTTGGCGTCGACAAGCGGCCCACCGGAATTGCCCGGGTTAATAGCAGCGTCGGTCTCTATCATATTGCTGTAATTCCTCGATCCGATCTTCGCCAGGTTCATCCCTAATGAGCTCACGACCCCCACAGTCACTGTAGGTTTATCGTTGATGTCGAACAAGCCGAACGGATTCCCGAACGCGATGACCCATTCACCCACGAGAATGCTGTCGCTGTTTCCCAGCCTGCAATAGGGAAGACTGTCGCCGTCCACTTTCAGAAGTGCAATATCAGCCTGGTCGTCTTGGCCGATAATCTTCGCGCTCCTCTTGCTGCCATCCGTCATAGTCACGATGATCCTGGTCGCGTTTCGTACGACATGTTCGTTTGTCACGATATATCCGTCAGGAGAGATTATGAATCCCGATCCGAGACTCTGTATCTCAACTTTCTGAGATCCGAAGAACTGCCTGAAGAAGGGATCATCGCCGAAGAATTGTTTCAACATCTGATCATTCATCCCGAACGGGCTCTGCTGTTCCTGAACGGCAGTAACATTTATTCCGACGACTGCAGGGCTTATCTCCTGTACGGCCCGAGTGATTGCCGTTTGCCTGCTGCTTGTCAGGTCATCATTCCGTGACCCTTTCGCTTGCACAGCAGTGACGTTGACGGATAAAGCAACTATTGCCGCAGAAACAAGGAAGCATAACTTGAAAAGAGCGTTGCCTCTTCCTGACGGTAGCGATTTATGTGGTTCAGTTCTTATTAATGAGAATTCAATGAGCATTAATGAGTTCATCCTTTAGTGGCAAAAGGTGTTTTGACAGAATTACTGCTATAAATGCCGCCGAAAGTGCGATGAGTGGTAGAGAGGAAACCATGCTCGCAAAAAGGGGGATGGACGAAGAGAGGATGCCAATCACGCTGGAAAGATACAACCTCAGTCCGATTTTTCTCAGCAGGAAGTAGGTACCCAGGTAAACCGGGACCGACAACGGTTGAAGAACAAGGAGTGATCCGGCTGCAGTGGCGAGTCCCCTTCCACCCTTGAATTTCATGAAGAGGGAATAGTTGTGGCCCAGCACGGCGAAAAGAGCCGCCGTCAAGCCGATCAGCAGTCCGAAGTTCCGTTCGAACAAAAGTGTGGCTAAGAAACCCTTCGCTGCATCGATTGTTCCCACGGATATCCCAATTATTCTCGATCCGGTAACCTCATAAGCGTTCATCGCACCTATGTTTCCAGTTCCGTTACTTGAAATGTTGACATTGCGAAAGTGCTTCCCAATCACATACGCGGTCGGAAATGAACCAACCAAGTACGACACGATGGCAGCGGTCAGTCCTAACATCCGGTATAATAGCCAAAATCGGGCACAGTTTCAATGATAAGGGTTGTGTGGGCAACGCAAGTCTCTGCGAGCATGCGTCAAAGGACACAAAGGTACATTCGACTGAAACAACTGGTCCTCAACTCAGACAACCTGTCTGCGGAATCCAGTTGGTTTCCTGACCGTAACTGTGACAAGAAGAGCGTGCGTCTTAGTCAATGACTGCACGTCGGACCAATCGAGATTGCCTCCGGACAGTGGTACAGCTTTGCAGTGGAGCACGACATCCCGAATGACCTGAGGAGCTTTCTAATACAGGGTCCGACTGGCCCAAACCGCCGTTTGCCGGCCGGCTCATGCGGTGGAGAGCGTCC
>CAZRXH010000050.1:0-5495 GCA_964603995.1 uncultured Bacteroidota bacterium
GGAGATTCCGAATGAACAACGAACTCCACTCGAAAACCATCTTGTATTTCAGTGTGCCAACGGTTTTACTCATGGCGATAACCAGTCTCGGGGGATTGTTATACGAGAATACCTGCTCGCGGGAAACGGCGGTGTGGGTGGCTCAGGCAATGGGACAGGACATTGTTAACCTCGCACTGATAGTGCCGACGATATTGATTTCTGCTTTCCTTGTCGGAAAGGGAAAGCGATCGGCGCTCTTTGTCTGGTTAGGTGCAATGATGTACACCTCCTACACTTTTGTCATTTATTCTTTCGGCGTTCACTTCAATCCCCTTTTCCTCATCTACTGCTGGACGCTCGGACTGTCCACTTATGCTTTCATCACCTTGATGATTCAGATCAGACCTGCAACCGTCAGAGGGTGGTTTGATCAGAACAGGCACGAGCACGTTGTCTCGATATTCGTGCTGGCAGCCGGCGTACTTTTCTATCTGATGTGGCTGAAGGAAGATCTTCCTGCAATGATCAGCAACCAGGCGCCGCCCAACCTGCAGGGAACCGGTTTGCTGACTAATCCTGTCCACGTGCTCGACTTCTCCCTTATCTTACCTGGTTTCATTGTGACATCGATACTTCTTATGAAGAAACACGCCGTCGGATATCTGCTCGCGCCCGTCCTCCTTGTTTTCGGAATATTGATGGACGTGACGATAGCGGCGCTTGTGGTCACGATGAAACTTAGAGGGACAAATGACGACATAGCCATCGCCTGGATTTTTCTTTTCATTACAATCTTCAGCATCGCCGTTCTGGTGAATTTCCTCAAACACATGAAGAAGCCGGCAGCGTAGCCGGAGGGAGGCTTTCAAATGACATCGAGATCAGATAAAGCGGCTGATACTTTTTCCAAAGGGCCCAATTGCGCGCAGGCAGTTTTCTCCGCGTTCGGGCCGTCGTACGGGATACAGGAACACGATGCCCTCAGGATCGCGGCGGGATGGCGCGGCTTCAGGAAGTGTGCGGTGCAGTGACGGGTGCATTCATGGTCATCGGGGCAGCGACCGGAATCAACGATTCGTCTGACAGCAAAACAAAGAAAAATGCACATGAACAGGAGCGCTCATTCGACAGGCGCTTTCGCGAGCTTCATGGCACTATCCTCTGTAGGGAGCTTCTCGGCATCGACCTGAACACGGAGGAGGGCCAGAGCCAACTGAGGGAGAAAAATCTTTTGACGACCGTCTGCGCAAAGTGCGTACGAGATGCGGCGGAAATCTTAGAAGAACTGCTGGCAGAGGAATAACACACCGACCTCACGCGGGGGAGTTGAACCAGCTCCAGTGAGAGTGTTGCACTCCCGAACTGAAATATCAGGAGGCTGGCAACTGCGACACGGCATAGCCGTTTCGGTCAACACACGGGAAGCCGGGGGATTCGTTTTAAAGAATGATTTTTCCTCGCTTTCCTCATATATTGAAGAAAAATCAAAAGACAGATGCATCAGCTGAAGAACTTAGTTCTGAAAAGAAACACGATCGTAATAAAGATTGGAACCAACCTCCTCGCCGACAAGACGCACGGCATCGACACGGGCAGGATAAATGCAATCGCGAAGAGCGTCTCATCGCTTTGTGCGCTCGGCAAGAACGTCGCAATCGTCAGCTCCGGAGCTATAGGCGCCGGCGTCGCGGCGCTGGGACTGAAAGAACGCCCGCGTACAATCCCTGACAAGCAGGCCACGGCGGCAATCGGCCAGCCGCTCCTCATGGAGGCTTACGAGAATGCGTTCCGGAGGGAGAAACAGACAATCGCTCAGCTTCTCCTCACAAAAGATGATTTCGCCGACCGCGCCAGGTACGTCAACGCCCGGAACACCTTCGCCGCACTTTTCGAGAAAGGCATCGTCCCGGTAATCAACGAGAACGATACCGTCGCCGTGGAGGAGATCAAACTCGGCGATAACGACAACCTGTCGGCAATGGTCGCCACACTCATCGAGGCAGCGATACTGATCATTCTCTCGGATGTCGACGGACTGTACACTGCCGACCCGGCCCACGACCGCAAGGCCGAGCTCCTGCGCGTGGTCGGGAAGATTACACCTCAGGTCGAGCGATACGCCAGGAAGACGAAGAGCGAGCTGAGCACCGGCGGAATGGCAACGAAGATCCAGGCAGCGAAGCGCTGCGTCGCCTCAGGGATTGCAGTGGTGATCACAAACGGGAAGAGGCCTGATGCGATCGAGGGGATTTTCGCCGGGAACACCTCCGGCACCGTCTTCCTCCCCGCCGACAGAAAGCTCTCGATGCGGAAGCAATGGATCGGATTCGTCTCTCACACGAAAGGAAGTATTGTCGTCGATGAAGGCGCCAAAAATGCTCTACTGAAAAAACACACGAGCCTCCTCCCTTCCGGGATAATGGAAGTGCACGGTGAATTCAAGGCGCGTGACATTGTGTCGATCATCGATGCCGGAGGTATCCAGATTGCCAAGGGGATAACGGGTTACTCGTCGGTCGAGCTCAACAAGATCAAGGGAAGAAAGAGCACCGAAATAGAGACCATCCTTCAAAGGAAATCTCCCGCGGAAGTGATCCACCGTAACAACCTCGCACCGACGGGAGACTGACGCGAGGGTGCACAAACGTGCCGGAATAATGGAAGAATGAATCAGCAGATCGATGGATTATTTAAGTTATGAAAAGACGTGTTGAATCTTACAGCGCCGTAGGCGTGGCTTATTTGTAGCCTCACAGGGGTGACTTGTCACCGAAAAATTGGAATGATGGAAACGAAAAGAGTCGAAAAGAAGGCGGAGGCGGTCAAGAAAGCGAGCGGCGTACTGTATACCGCGAGTACCGCAAGGAAGAACGCTTTGCTGAAAGCGATTGCGGCCAGGCTCGCGAGAGAGTCCGCTGCCATCCGAAGGGAAAACGATCACGATCTCGCAGACGCGCAGCGTGCCGGCATCTCGCCGGTCCTGCTTGACCGGCTCACACTCAACGAGAAAAGAATCGCGCAGATGATCTCCGGTGTAAAGGACGTAATATCACTCCCCGACCCGGTCGGAGAAATACTCGAGCGCCAAAGGAGGCCGAATGGACTCTTGATCGAAAAAGTGCGGGTGCCGCTTGGAGCCGTCGGGATCATATATGAGGCGCGACCGAACGTCACGATCGACGCGGCGGCGCTTTGCCTTAAAGCTGGAAACGCCGTTCTGCTTCGCGGAGGATCGGAAGCGATCCGTTCCAACAGAGTACTGGCCAGTATCATTAAAAAAGCGCTCCGGGATGTAGGCCTTCCTGTGAGCTGCGTGGAGTTCATCGACACGCCGGACCGCAAGGCCGTCGCAGCGATGCTCAAACAGGACCGCTTCCTCGACATAATAATCCCACGCGGAAGCCAGAAGCTGATAAAGTACATACAGGAAAACTCCAGCGTCCCGGTGATTGCACACGGCGAGGGAAACTGTCATGTCTATGTCGACCGATCTGCCGACCTCCGGAAAGCGGAGGAGATTGTCTTCAACGCGAAAGTGCAGCGTCCTTCCGTCTGCAACGCCGCCGAAAAACTCCTGGTCCATGAAAAGATTGCAGAGAAATTCCTCCCTAGAGTCTCAGAGAGGCTGAAAGCGGCGGGTGTGGAGCTCCGCGGCGACAATAAAACACGCTCGATCGTGAAGTTCTCCCTGCCGGCTACGGAGACAGATTGGTATCGCGAGTATCTTGACCTGGTCATGGCGGTGAAGGTGGTGAAGGATGTTGAGGAAGCGATCGATCACATAAACCACTACGGCTCGCACCATTCCGATTCAATCGTGACCGGAAATAAATCAAACGGAGAGAAGTTTCTGCACGAGGTTGATTCTGCCGCTGTTTACGTAAATGCCTCGACACGCTTCACAGACGGGTTCGAGTTCGGACTCGGCGCGGAGATCGGCATAAGTACACAGAAGCTCCACGCCCGTGGCCCGATGGGGCTCGAAGAATTGACAAGCACCAAGTTCATTATACACGGAAGCGGACAGGTAAGGAAATGAATGAACGAATGCTTAATTGGAATCCAGATCAATATTTGAAATTCGGAAACGAAAGAACACAAGCGTCGATAGACCTCGCTTCAAGAATCGGAGTCGAGAACCCGGCGGCCATTATCGACATCGGATGCGGTCCTGGCAACAGTACTCGCATCCTTCGGGATAGGTGGCCGGACGCCAAGTTAACAGGGCTCGATAGCTCAGCTGAAATGATCGCAAGGGCGAAGGGTGAGCTCCATGATGTCGAATGGATCACTGGCGATGCGTCTGCATTTGCATTCAGAATGAAATACGACGTCGTCTTCTCGAATGCCGCTCTTCAGTGGATGCAGGACCACGAATCTCTTATCGCGAAGCTGTACAGCATCGTTAAACCCAACGGGGCGCTTGCCGTGCAGGTACCTGCCGACCAGGATACACCTGTGCGGAGGTCTCTGATGGCTGTGTCGTCGAGTGAGAAATGGTCGGAGTATACTTCAGGTTGCGAGCGCCTGATTAACTACCGCACCGCGGAATACTATTACGACATATTGAGCAACATCGCCGGACGATTCGACCTCTGGCAGACTGTTTACTACCACGTCATGGATTCCCGGAGAGGAGTAATAGAGTGGTACAAGGGTACCGCCATGAGGCCATTCCTGGAAAAATTGCCCGACGAAGCGGGCAGGAGAGAATTCGAAGAGGATGTCTTCGCAGGATGCAAGGATGGATACGAGGCAAGGAAGGACGGAAAGGTTCTCTACCCGTTCCGGAGGACCTTCTTCATTGCATATAAATGAAGCATCACGAGGGCACGGTCAACTCTTTTTGCCTCTCTCCAAGACTCCTCTGACTTTCTCGAGGAGTCCGCTCACCTGGTACGGCTTCCCGATAAAGCCAGCAACGCCTTCATTTAACAACTCCTGGGCCTGCCCATCCTGACTGTAGCCGCTCGAAAGCAGGACGAGAACGTCTTTATTGATTGCCTTGAGCTTCTTGAAAGTTTCGCTGCCGTTCAACTTGGGCATAATCATGTCAAGTATAACCAGGTCTATCTCTGTCTGTTTCTCTGCATAAATTCTTGCCGCGGCTTCTCCGTCTCCGACGGCGACGACTCTGTAGCCGCCGCTTTCGAGTATGTCGATTACGAGCTCCCGCATCGCCTGCTCATCCTCAGCAACAAGGACCGTCTCCGTCCCGCCTTTCAGCCTGCTCAACGCGCTACTCTCCTTCTTCACCTTTTCATCCCTACTGCTTGCCGGGCAGAAGACTTTGAAGGTCGAGCCTCTCCCCGGCTCGCTTTCAACTTTGACGAACCCACCGTGGTTACGCACAATTCCGTAGACCATCGAAAGCCCCAGACCGGTTCCTTTCCCTTTTTCTTTTGTGGTGAAGAACGGCTCAAAAATCCTCTCCAGCGTGGATTTGTCCATGCCAATTCCGGTGTCGGCAATTTCAAGTACGACGTATCGACCAGGTTTTGCGTCGACATTTG
>CAZRXH010000050.1:5595-24586 GCA_964603995.1 uncultured Bacteroidota bacterium
CCGGTGTCGGCAATTTCAAGTACGACGTATCGACCAGGTTTTGCGTCGACATTTGACGCACGTTCCTTCTCGGACGGTTCCACTTCACTCGTCCTGACTATGAGTCTTCCACCGCCGGGGAGTGCATCCCGCGCGTTTACGCAAAGATTCATGACCACCTGCTGCATCTGACCGGGGTCGGCTTCCACCGTGGGAAGATTTTCGGGAAGTTCCGTTTCGACGATTATCGACTTATCGAAAGTGCTCTGAATAATCCGCAGCGTGTCACGCACAATCTTGTTCATATTGACCGGGATGACATTGTACTTGCCGCCCCGTGCGAACGCCAGGAGCTGGGACGTTAGCTCCGCCGCGCGGGTCGCGCTTCGTTCTATCGTGTCGATGTATTTGTGGAATTCGTGGTCCTCAGAGACTTTGCTTTTCATAAATGACGCATAACCTAATATAGCCCCAAGTATGTTGTTGAAGTCGTGGGCAATACCTCCGGCAAGGAGCCCGACAGACTCCATTTTCTGCGACTGCGCTAGCTGCTCTTCAAGAGAGATTTGCTCCGTGACATCGTTCGAGACTTCCACGAAGCTTACTATTTTCCCGCCGGAGTCGATCACGGGGGCTATTGTCTTATCAAGATAGACAATAGAACCGTCCTTGTGGCGGCTCTTGAATCGTGCCTTGAAGACATTTCCGGATGTTATCGTGTCCCAGAGTCTCTTGAAGAACTCAGGCTCATGCTCTTCACTCCGCAGCATCTCCGTACTTTTGCCTATCACATCGTCGCGCGAAAACCCCGTCAGCTTCGTGAATGTCGAGTTGACATAACGGATCTTTCCGTTCACGTCTGAGACGACCACTGCTTCAGCAAGCTTCTCAAAAGCCAACAACAGCTCATTCCTCTGTCCCTCGAGGCGTGAACGAATCTCGTCATCGTAGTGCCTTTCAACAACTGCGGACAGAAGTCTGTTCGCCGACTCCAGGAAATCTCTCTCGGATGGTTTCCAGGCCCTGTCCGGGGTGCCCGCAAGCAGAACGAGATAGCCCCAGTAATTGTCTTTCAGCAAAATTCTGGATACCGCACACGAATTCGCGCCATAAACTCTTGCGAGAACATTGTAGCCCAAGTCTTCGTCTGTGCCTGTGAAAGTGCGAACGGTCATGCCGCCCGGAAATATTTTCTCAAATGCTGCGGCATCTGTAGTCATTCCATCGTCGTTCCGGCGACCCTCTCTCCACCATTCATACGATTTCTCCATCTGCGCGCCGACTGGCCGAAGGATGACGACTCCCGCCAGGTCAAGATTCCTCCCGATTGATGCAAGAGATGAACCAATGACCTCCTCAACATCTCCTCCGCGATATGCTGCTGCAAGGACTTCACTTGTGGTCTCTGCTATTTTCCTGTGAAGCTCCATCTGCTCTTGAAGGAGCACCAGTTCAGTAACATCCATGAGCGCACCGCGGATAACTTTGCGATCATAGTATGGATCGAAATCGAGTTCTGCGTTTTCGTAAACATGAACAGAGGAACCGTCCTTCCTCTTCCCGACAAAAATTCTATGGCTGACTGAATTTGATTTTCTCAGCTCCTTGATGAATTCATCCCGCAGATTGGAGTGCACGTAAAGCACCGATGCCGGGAGTTGAAGCAGTTCCTCCTTCTTCTCATAGCCGAATATTTTGGCAAAGGAATCATTGACCTCCAGTATTCTTCCCTCGACGGTTGTCACGTAGATGCCGGCAGGACTCAGTCTGAACAGATTGGAATAGCGCTTCTCGGATTCCTGGATCGCCTTGTGGGCGAGGTGGGTCTCGGTAATGTCTTCGACGAATCCTTCGTAAGCCGTGACGCTGCCTTCGCTGTCTCTCAGCGCCCTCGAAGAGAGCCTTACATATACGGGTACTCCGTAGACTGTCTGCAGCCGTATCGGGACTGTTTCGGAGGCGACATCGCGAACGCCGTCAGAATTTTCAAAAAGCACCTCGGCTGGAATTATCTTCCTCCCCAAGAGCCTTGCAGGAGATGTATATCCCAGCATCGCAGCGAATGCCCGATTTGCCGAAATGATCTCGCCGCCAGCTTTTGTCCCGAAGACACCTATCAGAGCACCTTCAAATAGCTTCGTGTATCGGCCCTCGGTCTCTCGGACAAGCTCGTTCTCCCTCTTGACCTCGCGCTCGAGAAATGCGGACCAGCGGTGGTACACAAACATGAAAATGCCCGTCATTCCCACGAACACAATGATCAGATAGCTCCAGAGTCTGACCTGGTTGGACATCGCGTTCCGATATAACTGCGCGAACTCGTACGAACGAACCGGGACTATCATTGCCCCCAAATGAATTCCACCGACTCGTATCGGCGCGGCAACGACCCACTCACTTCCCGTTACTGCATCCGCCCTGATCAGCACAAGCGATAGTTTCGAGGTGCTCAGAATCTGCCGGACCGCAGTCTCCATCCGGGTCGCAGGAGTTTCTCCCCCGAACACGGATTCCAAGTATTGTCTTGCTGAGCCACCACCATGATTTCCCCTGCTCTCCGAAATCACATCACCAGTCATGTTGATTGCAGCAACCGGGCTCGAGTTCAATATTGAGACATTCTGGAAGAGCCTTCCGGATAATACAGTATCAGCCACGACAAGCCCCACTCCGCCGGCAAACACCTCCCTCCCTCCCTTCGAGCGGGCAAAGACAGGATAAATCAAGGCGACGACGCCGACTCCCTGGAAAGTCTTGAACGGTGAACTCAGTGTTATTGTCCTGTGAGTGAGAAAGAAATTCACATGTATCCGCCCGGCGATGTTCTTTCCTTCCGCGCCCAGAACATCCGGGTATGTGTAACGAATGACACCATTCGAATCGATTCGTGCGACTGCTCTTATATCGTTGTCCCAGGACCTGGGAAGCTGCGCGAATATTCTGTGCATGCCGGAGATGTCCATCTTCTGAACTGCAGGCTGTTCGGCATAACTCTTCAGAATACCCGCAAGCACCGTGAGCGAGGCATCCACGTTACCGGTCAACGACTGAGTGACTCTCGTCTGCTGTTCGAGGTGAGCCGCTTCAATCATGCGCTCATTCGAGTAGATGCTCTCCAACATCGATATTACCAGCGCTCCAAGAAACAACGCCATCACTGCGAATGCGACGGCAAGTCTCTTCTGCGTCCCTGCCTTGCGTCGTTCGAACGGGGCTTCCGGAATAGTTGCTTTTATCTTTGTTATCAGGAATGTCATTGCTGGACTCACCCCGGCAAATAGAAGGACCGCGGCAAGAAAAGCCGACAATTCCCTTGCAACTCCAAGCTCATGCACGAGTGGTACAGCTCCATGGAAGGCAAAAATGTAAGCCCTCAACACGTTGCTCAGGACCACCAGCGCCGCGGCGGCATATGCCATGTAATACCTGCGCAACTTCTCTTCCCGGCCGAGAGATCCTGCAACATAGCCAAAGGCAACAAACAGTGCCGCCAGGAATCCGAGTGAGACGGCGTACACGACAAGATCGGTGTTGGCATAGGCAGTCCTTCCGTTTGCGATCGCGAACCATGATGCCGGAAGGGACATCACAAAGCCCGAAGCCATGGTCAAGATGAACAATCTTCTGCTGCTTCCGTCGCGCAAGATTTCACAGCACTGCAATATCCTGTTTAGCACCACGGACCCCGACCAGAAAATCAGGATGAGGGCCAGCGCATTGACAACGTGAGATATAAGAACGGTCACGCCGAACTGAAATTGAAGCTGGTTGTACCACCAGGACCCGAACAACATCGACAGGAATAGCAGCGACGCTGCTGCCAGTAGAGGCAAGAGGCCGAATCCTCTCTCGTATCTCGGAGAGAGGGATAAAGCAATTCTCGCGATCACGACAATGGGGGCCATCCACACCAGAAACAGGACAGCAGACCCCGCCCAGGGCATTTGGTTCATAGCGGTCTCTTAGTATATATCGACAAAAAGTACCCTCAATTTAACCTCAAGTTCAAGAAACAAGGTAACTCTTCCGATAGACTGTTGAGAAACCAACGATTTGCCACCTCCGACTAGCCCTCCTGGACCGGAGCCATTTCCGCCGGTTTTCATAGTCTGAAGATATCGCCGCTGCCAAATCGCCCTTCTGCGAACATCATTTATAAGTTGCGCGGCTTTGCACTCCCGCAGGACAAAATGGGGGTGAAGACCTATTCACTTTCGTTTTTCCGGGACTCTATTGGCTTCCTTATGCCCAAATTGAGCCACAACTGACAAAGGGCACGCCACGTTTGCTTGATATTTACTATATGCTTTGATATTTTTGCGAGCAAACTTAAACAGAAATTCTGGAGATTTCGCTATACAGATTGCTAACGTATTAGAAAAGAAGGTCATCTGAACAGGCATTGCCTAAGCAATCTGTGTAGTGGAAAGATTTAGAAGCCATATAGGTCAACTCACCCTTCCGACTCTCCTCGTACTTTTGATTGGTGCAGGAGCGTGGGCTTTTTTTGAGTTGACCAAGTCGAACCACACTTTCAAGACTCCTGAAAACGGGCCCGAGGGGCGCGGAGGAAAGCGGCCATGGCATACCGAGACCAAGCCATCGCCTGACGCGTCTTTGATAAGAACCGCTCTGAATTTCCCTTTCAAGAACGAATTCATATCGGAGCCGCAGATCCCACAAGACACGTCCGGGGAGGCGAGAACATCCGCGACACCCGATTCGGCGAAATATGAACCGAAAGGGTCAGCAGTTCCGGCTGGTGATTCGGTTGCAAATCGGAGCGGGAACGCCGCCAGTATCTCTCCCGGCGATACGATGTCCACAAGCCGCTCGATTGACACCACCGCCGCAAAGCCGGACTCCGTTTCATTGGACAGCCTCAAGCTCTCAGCATGGCTGCAGGGGATACGTCGCTCGCAACCCCAGGCTCCGATTTTCACCGGATACCGTTACCCGCTGTTCCTTTATTCGGGCATCATTCAGCGAACCGCGACCATAGACACGACGGGCAATTATGTCAACATTCGCGAAACGCTCTTCGACAAGGATATCCGGGTCCCCCTGCAGATTCCGCTGGACGAATATATCAAGCTCGAACAGGAGCACTATATACGGAGCACGTGGGAAGACTTGGCTCATCTGTATACACCGACGGAGAAGAACGCCCTCGGCTCGTTCATGGCAGGTGTAACGAACATCGATATACCTATCCCCACAAATCCGGTTCTCAGCATATTCGGGCCACCGCGCATCAACCTGAGAATATCCGGCGCCGTGGACATACACGGCGCGTGGCGCAATCAGAAGTTGAATGCCCAGACACTGTCGCAAATCGGAAATGTCACCAACCAGCCGGACTTCAAACAGGACGTGCAGATAAATGTCAGCGGCACAGTCGGTGACAAGCTCAATATCGGCGCGAACTGGGACACGCAGAACCAGTTCGATTACGAAAACCAACTGAAGATCAAGTACACCGGCTACAATGACGATGTCGTGAAGAGCGTCGAGGCCGGCAACGTCACGATGAGTACCCCGTCGTCGTTTGTCGGGAGCAACCAGGCGCTGTTCGGCATAAAGTCGGAGATGCAGTTAGGTCCGCTCACGCTGACCGCACTCGCAAGCCAGCAGAAGGCACAGGGCAAAACACTGACGGTCAGCGGCGGTTCGGCGAGCCAGACCTTCTCTCTACACGCGTACCAGTTCTCGACGAACCATTACTTCATCGACTCGAACTACATCGCCGGCTACGAGACTTTCCTGCAGTCGTCAGGATCGAAGTACACTGCAGCCTTGCAGGTTTTGACTACTACTGCCGAGGTCTATATCTCACAGACTTCTACGGCTGCAAACACAAACCTGCGCCAGGGCTATGCAGTCATGAACCTCCCACCGATACAGACCGACAAGGCCTTCTACGACTCCCTGCGCACCGCCTCGACATTTAGTCCGACCTCCTGGAAAATAGAGGCCGGATATTTCCAGAAACTCGACCCTTCGCAGTACACCATCGATCCGTACACAGGCGTGCTGACTCTAAATACCTCTTTCCAGTCAAATGAGATAGTCGCCATAGCCTACGGCACTCAGGGTGGCTTGACCTACGGCACTCTCTCATCTGCCGACACGAGCAAGCAATATCCACTCGTCCTGAACATGATCGTCCCGGCGAACCTGACACCAGACAAGACGGATGCGTGGCGGCTGATGCTGAGGAACATCTATCCAACCGGTGGATTGAACCTTGACCCGACCTCTCTCAAGAATGTGCAGATCACTTACACAGCTCCGGGGCAGGCGGCACAGGACAATATTGACAACATCAACCTCCTGCAGGTTTTCGGACTCGATAAGACAGGCGCGAACGGCAGCGGCCCTCCAGATGGTCAGATGGACTGGAATCCTCCATATGACATAAATGCGGCGAGCGGCGAGATAATCCTTCCGTATCTTCAGCCGTTCGTGGAGGCCTTCAAAGACTACGTTGGACCTCAGGGTCAGACAATCTCGACCCCGGACTCTTTCACTTATGCTGCGATATACGATACGACCCAGGATGTTGCGACTTCCACATTCAGCTCGCGAGACAGGTTTCTGATAACCGGTTCTTATACAAGCTCGGTCACTTCACACTACAATCTCGGGTTTAACCTGGTCGAGGGAAGCGTCAAAGTTCTCCTGAACGGAACACCTCTGAACGCCGGGTCCGACTACACGGTAGATTACGTGACCGGCGAGGTGGACATAAAAGACCAGGCGGCACTGCAATCCGGAGCCAATGTTCAGATCCAATACGAGACTAACGACATATTCCAGATTGCATCGAAGTCGCTGCTGGGAATGAGAGCTGACTACAAGGTAAATGACAACACGGACATCGGCCTGACGCTCATGAACTACTCGCAGCAATCGCCTAACGACAAGGTGCGCTTAGGTGAGGAGCCGATCAGCAACTGGATCATGGATGCGGATGCCGGGACCTCCGTGAACCTTCCCTTCCTGACAAAGGCCCTCGACGCCCTTCCGTTGATACAAACCGCGGCTCCTTCCAGACTGACGGTGCACGGAGAGGTGGCGTACATGCTCCCAAATCCGAACACGCGGACGAGTGTCATACCGGACGACAACGGAAAGGGAATTGCCTACATCGATGATTTCGAAGGATCCAAGAAAACCATACCGCTTCCGGTCACATATCCGAACTGGACAATGGCGAGTCCTCCGGCTGAATCGATTCTGGACTCACTCTATCCCGGGATATCCGACATGGAGAAAAATTATTACAGAGGCTGGACTTTCTGGTACAACAGGCTGCCGTCAACTACGAGCGTGAAGGAAATCTGGCCTAACAAGAATGTGCCGTCTGACCAGAACACCCAGCAAGTTCTGACAATCGGGTTCCTAGATACCGTCCGCGGTCAATTCAATCGGGCCACTAATCTTGACAGCACATTGAAAAGATATCCGCCAGAAAATTGGGGCGGAATGATGACGGTCCTCTCTTCAAACGCCAACGACCTAGTCGCGCAAAACATAAACGACATCGAGATCTGGATGCAGATCGACCACGCGCCGGGAAACGGAGTAATGCACATCGACCTCGGACAGATAAGCGAAGATGTTGTCGGCGATGGAACACTTCACACTGAGGACAAATACGGGACGCACACGCTGGCAGCCGACTCTCTGGATTACGGTATCGATGGTATTAAGGACGTTGATGAAAGGAAAGACTACCCATGGATTGCCAACGATCCGGACAGGCCGTGGGATCCGGGTGACTACGACCCGGATGGAGATGACTATTCTCCACCCACAGGGAATTCTCCTACCGTCACGACCGCAGACACCAATTACGCGCGCGTGAATGGCACCGAAGGAAACGCAACCGGAGGTTTGGATGTAGGCAGGTTTCCGGACACCGAGGATCTGAACGGCAATAGTACACTTGACCAGTTGAACAGTTACTTCGAATACGACATCGCTCTCGATACCACGAACAACCGGTTCATCACCGGCGGCGGATCAAACGGATGGTACCAATTCACAATTCCATTGCAGGATTTCCAGCGTGCCGTCGGCGGCCCAAGCCTTTCGAACGTCGAGTACGTACGCATCTGGTTCAACGGCATGACCGGGCCGATGACGGTCAAGATCGCCGAAATGAACTTAGTCGGCAACTACTGGAAGACCCCCAACCCGAACGACAGCACAATGCAGGTCTCGGTCGTGAACATCGAAGATAACCCTGGCTACAGCGCACCTGCCAAGAACCTTCAGCCGATCGACTACTCGAACCCGAATGGACCAATCGCTCTTAACGAGCAATCACTCGACCTGATCCTTAACGGTCTTCCGGACGACAGCACACGGTATGTTTTCAAGACGTTCCCGCAGCCGCAGGATTTCTTCAATTACCATACAATGAAAATGTTCGTCCATGGTCCGCCGAATTTCAACTACGTCGACTCAACCAACTACGATGCAGACGTATACATGCGGTTCGGAACCGACGCCAATAACTTCTACGAATACAGGCAGCCGATACAGAGAGGCTGGCAGGATCTGACAATCGACTTCGCGCGGCTCACCGCGCTGAAACAGACGCGCGACTCGCTGACCCAGCCGGTCCAGAGAATCTCCGCCGACAACGGGGTGCCCGGCGCTACGTACTGGCTGCAGGGCAATCCTTCGCTCCAGGGCGTGACTTACTTCGAGATCGGCATCGAAAACCCCAAGCATTGCGGGACAACTCTGCCCCTCGTGGGCGAAGTGTGGGTTGACGAACTGCGCCTGACGAATGTCGACAACACTCCGGGTATGGCATACACTCTCTCAAGCAGCGTTCAGCTGGCTGACTTCGGCGCGGTCTCCTTCAACTACACGAGCGTCGATCCGTATTTTCATACACTCACGACACAGTTCGGCTCGAGGAACACAACGCGAAGCTGGGGGATCTCGGGCACTTTCAGCCTGCAAAGACTCCTTCCCCGTGAATGGGTGGGGACAACGATACCTTTCTCCTACTCACACACGGAGTCGTTCGCGAATCCGCTTTATCTTCCGAACAGCGACATACTTGTCAGCTCGGCGGTGCAGCAAAGGAGGGAATATCTTATCAAGGAAGGAGTCTCGCCGGATTCCGCGTCGATCAGGGCCGACAGCCTTCTGACAAGCTCTCAGAATCTGACGGTGAACGACCAGTGGTCAATCACAGGCATGAGAATCGCATTCCCGTCGACAAAATGGTACATCCGGGACATATTGGATAATATCACCATGGGCTATAACTGGACCGGTTCGAAGTTCAGGAACACGCAAACCCGGACCGGGAACCAGTGGGGCTGGCAGTACAACGCAGGATACTCCGTCCAATTTGATCCGATGGCTTACTTCACTCCTTTCCCCTCTAAAGCCAAACCCGGATCAGGACCACCGGACGACTTCCAGATAAGATATCTGCCGAACTCGCTGAGCCTTTCGATGAGCGCGTCAAGATCTCTGATGACAAATACCCTCTGGACACAGAGCACCCCGATCGTGACTCCCAATTTCAGCGCCCAGAGATCGGGCGGAATAACCTGGCGCCTGACGAACAACGGGATTCTCAACCCAAGCATCGACTACAGATTCAATATCTCTAGTTCGTTGCTTGCCATAGAGTCCGACACTGCCGGCGGAAAGCTGACCCTCCGTCCGGACTCGTACGTCTTCCGTCAGATATTCCTCAACGGCGGACTGATAAATTTCGGTCAGGATTACAATTTCACGGAGCAGTTCTCGCTCTCGACGCAACCGAAATTGCCGCTCGGCATTCAGAAATTCATGGACCTGCAGTCGAGCTACAGCTCGAGCTATCAATGGACGAATTCAATTCAGAGAGGAGCGATCGGAAAAGGTGCCGGGTTTAGCGCTTCGCTCCAACTCGGCACGAATCTTCGCCTGAAATCGCTTGCAGATCAGCTGTTTTCCGGAACTGGCAGCGCTGCCGCCGGCGTCAGTCCGCAGACTCCGCAGGTACCGGAGCGAGGCGCGCGAGGAAGAGGACATGGCAGAGAGGAATTCGAGACGCCGTCGGAGGACACGACTTCCGCGAGCGGGCAAGGAAGTCCTATCGGCGGTTTCCTGAAGACCTTCATAAAAGTGCCTTTCCTCGATTTCGAAACCATCGGTGTGAATTTTTCCTCGACAAACACGTCGTCGAACGGCGGCCTTCCCAGCTTCCGGCCCGGCATGGGCAACTTCTTCAGGATTCCTTTTATACAGCAAAGTGATCCCGAACTCGGCCCCTCACAACTGTACCAGCTCGGTCTCGTTTCCGATCCTTACAGTACGCTGTCGTTCGTCCCGAAGAAAGGATTTCCCTTCTTCGGCTTTGCGTTGGGACCAACACGCAGAGTGGGCCTGTTAAATGGCGTAAACATAACCGACAATTACGCAAACAGCAACACTCTCGACATCAGAACGTCGCGAAATCTGTGGACGGGAGCCCGGATAGACCTTACCTGGCATGTCAACTGGACTTACAACCGCAGCGAGACTTTCACTACTGACACTGCAGGCTACGTGATTCCGACATCGATCACGACCCAGACGAGCGGGCAGGTTACCCGAAGCTTCTTCACACTTCCCCCGGTATTTGTCTTCACCATGTTCAAAAGTGGAATAAACCAGGTAGCTACCGATTATCAGAATTTGAAGACCGCCGACCCTAACAACCAGCAGTCGAGTGCCAATGACAAAGCCTCCCAGGCATTCGTGCAGGGATTTGAAACGCTTCCCATACTCGACAAGATCTTCGGGCAGTACATGCCGAGGATGAACTACTCGTTCTCATGGGGAGGGCTTGAAGGGCTGCCTCTCTTCAAGAGTTTTGCCTCCCAGGTAAGCCTAAGCAACGCATACCAGTCCACTTACACTCAGAACTGGCACGCAGCAGCAACCGGCGGCACGGTCACAGATGCGCAGACAATATCGTACGGATTCCAGCCGCTGCTGGGTCTGAATATCACTTTCAAACCCTTCGGGGATGCAAACATATCCGGGTCGGTGATGTATAATACCACCACCCAATACAATCTCAGCCCGTCCGCTCGTACGATTGCACAGTCATACACTGGACAGCTCTCCATCACAGCCGATTACGCCAAGAGAGGATTCTCGTTGCCGCTTTTCGGATTGGACCTGAAGAACGACATCGACATCAGCGCGAATTACTCCGTTTCACAGAGCAGCAGGCTGTCCTACAGCCTGGACAACATCAGCTCAGGCGCAACTCCGATAGACGGAACTAGCCAGACCTCCATCGAGCTGCAATTCAAATACAATATAAGCCAGCGTGTTACTGCCTCTATATACTACAAGAATACGCGACTCGCTCCGACCGTCCCCGGTTCACCGATCCCGGGGACTACCACAAATGAAGCCGGCATAGACGTTCACGTGTCAATTTCAGGATAGGAGACGCGGCGCGAAAAGTGGAAAGCAATCACAATAGGTTCATGAGATTGGCGCTCAAAGAGGCGGAGACGGCTTTCGCGAGGAACGAGATTCCCGTGGGGGCAGTGATTGTAAAAGACGGATCGGTCATCGCAAAAGCCCACAATGAGGTGGAGATGCTTCAGGATCCGACGGCACACGCGGAAATCATCGCCATCGGCGCAGCCGCGAACCACCTCGGAAGTTGGAGGCTGACCGGCTGCACCCTGTATGTCACGCTTGAACCATGCCCGATGTGCGCTGGCGCCATTGTCCTTTCGAGGATGGATCGGGTAATCTTCGGAAGTTACGACCCGAAGATGGGAGCATGTTCGACTCTCTATAACCTGGTACAGGATGAAAGACTCAATCACAGGGTCGAGGTAATTGCAGGGATTATGGACGACGAATCGCGTTCTCTGCTCAGGGAATTCTTCGCAAAGAAACGCGCCTGACGACTCGGCTAATCTCTGCCCAACGAAGTCCGCGGTCGGCAGGAGAGATACGACAGGCAGTCAAGAATCTGTTGACTCCGGTAATGGGCCACTTTCGTTTTCTCGACCCCCTCACAAAAAATACTTCCCGCAAATCTCGCAGATAAATGCAGAAAACGATCTGCGCGAATCAGCGGTATCTGCGGGAAACGAGTCTTATTTCAAAGTAGCCCACCACCTGGATTAGTAATGTCCCAGCTTGAATCCTGCTTCTGAAGGAAATCAAGATCAAACTTTGCCGCCAGGCCGCAACTCTTTTTCGAGTCAGGCCTATGAAATAAATTTAGGAAATAAGAAATCTTCAACTATCCACTGCAAGGAGAAAAATCATGTTTCTGGAAACCAGCTTCGGAAGAATCGCCTTTGAGACACATGGCGACAAGAGCAACAAGGCGATCGTATTCATTCACGGCTTCCCTTTCGACAAGTCGATGTGGGACCAGCAGGTTCAATTGCTGGCCGGCAACCATTTCGTCGTTACTTTCGATATCCGGGGACACGGCGAAAGTGACCATGGGAGCGGACAATACCTGATAGAATTTTTCGTGGACGATCTGATGGCTTTGATGAACCATCTCGACGCCCAGAGAGCCACACTCTGCGGGCTATCGATGGGCGGGTACACGGCGCTTCGAGCCGTCGACAGGGAACCCGCCAGGTTCTCCGGCCTGATCCTCTGCGACACGAAGAGCACTCCCGATACTAACGCGGCAAAACTGAACCGGGCAAACCAGATCAGGACAATCCTGGCCGGGAACAAGCAGGAGTTTGCCAGGGCACAGGTGAAAGCTCTCTTCGCACCCGAGAGTCTGGAGCGGAATGCCGGGGCGGTTGACAAGATCAGGAGGACAATAGAATCTACAAAAGACAGCGCGCTCGTCGGTGCTCTCATCGCCCTCGCCGCAAGGATGGATATGACGGAGAGTCTCGGGCAAATCGGCGTGCCGACACTCATAGTCGTGGGAGAAAAGGATAATGTGACACCGATACCGGACAGCGAGTTCATGCATTCAAAGATCAGGGATTCGAAGCTGACAGTGATCCACGGTGCGGGGCATCTGTCGAATCTTGAAAACACATCCGAGTTCAATTCAGCGCTTGTGAGTTTTTTGTCGGAAAATGTTCTCTGAGCGTTAAGAGGCGTGTCTTTGTGGTTGGAGCGGCAAATCGCTCGTTCAATAGGGTCTGCTTATGAAGTAATACAGGAACAGAGTAATGAAGCTGTACTGTACCTGCCTTGAGATCTGATAATTATTGTGTTTCAGATAACTCCAGAATTGGGCTGCAAGATACATCGCGACTGCAAGAATCACGAACACCCCTACACATTCAAGATAGCTGAGACTCGGCCCAATCATCGTGACAAGAGAAGGGAATTTCGCACTGGAGCCGTAGACTATCAGAAGATGCACCACGTATATGAAAAACGACTCTCTCCCGAACAGTTTCACCACGGAAGTCTCGGAAGCTCTAGCCTCCTCATACACGGTTACGCCGTACAGAATAAGGAGAAGCACCCCGAATCTGAGGACAAACCATGAGGGTGAGTAATCTGCAAAGTGCGGCTCGGCCAGGAGATTCTTCTCGACGACCGAAAAGACAGCCCCGACCACGGCGGCGGCGATGCCCATCCACAGGATCTTCCTCAACGATGCCTTCTCGACTCTCCCGGTGACTGAAAGATCTGAGCGACCCGTTATGAACTTGGAAGCAATCGTTCCACCGATAAGGAAGCTCGCCCATGGAAACAGCGGGAACAGAGAGCCGTGCATCCTGCTGAAGTATTGGGCGACAAAAAGTGGCAGAGCCCGAGCGACATCCACAGATCCTGTGAGAGGCGCGGCTGCGATAAAGAGCACGAAGAGGGAGTAGACGAGGATGTCGAACTTCCTGTCGTCTTTCACCATGACGCGAAGGATATGGAGAATGAAGAGTGTCGCCGCTATACATTGAAGTATATCCACAGCGGTGAAGGCAAGGATGTCGCCTGCAGTGGCTCCGTACAACGACTTGCGCAGGGAGAAGTAGGGGATGTGAAGAAAGTAACCTGTGACCCAGATAAAGAGGAGGCGCTTCAGGTGCCTGACAAGTTCCGGAGAAAACTTCCGGTACGCCTCTCCCTTTCTGTTGAGCGCGAGAGTGAATGAGAAACCCGCGACGAAGAGAAATGACGGCGCGACCATACCGTTCGCGAAGTCGACAAATTTGAATGCAAGCTCACCTCTCAGCGTAGTCAACAGAAGCGCATTTATTACATGCGTTTCTATCATGAATATTGTAGCAAGCCCCCTGAACTGGTCGACGAATCCCAGTCTGCGTTGTGCCATTACCCGAAAAACGCCTCCCTATTATACCGGGCTTTCAATTCCTCGATGCTGTCTCCGCCGAACTTCTCAAGAACGGCGTTCGCCAGAACTGGCGCGACGACGTTTTCGGCTACAACAGCAGCAGCAGGGACGGCACAGAAATCCGATCGTTCTCGCCTCGCCTCGACCGCCTTCATTGTCGAAAGATCCACGCTTCTCAACGGCTTCATCAGAGTCGAGATAGGTTTCATCGCCGCGCGAAGCCAGAGCGGCTGACCGTTCGTGACTCCGCCTTCCAGTCCGCCCGCACAGTTGGTCGGTCTGACAATCTTCCTGTTCTTCAGGAGCATCTCATCGTGGACTTCTGAGCCGAACTTCGTCGCGTTCCTGAATCCTTCGCCGATCTCCACCCCTTTAATTGCGTGAATGGACATCAGCGCCTGTGCCAGCTGTCCATCCAGTTTCCTGTCGAACTCGACATAGCTCCCAAGTCCGATGGGCAAACCCGTGACAAAAACTTCAACGATACCGCCGAGCGTATCGCCCAACTTCTTCGCTCGTTTTATTTGGAGAACCATTTTCGCTGCGATCTCTTCATCGAGACATCTAACCTCCGACTTTTCCGTGGCGTCGGAGATTTCTTCCGCACCTTTCTTCCGGCTCATCATCTTTACGAGCATCGCATCCAGCGCTTCCCTGTCTTTAAAGCCGGCGCTGCCTATGGAGAGCACATGTCCGCCGATTCTTATTCCGAGCTCGCTGAGTAGTTTCCTGGCGACGGCACTCAGTGCCACGCGCATCGCCGTTTCCCGCGCACTCGACCGCTCGATGACATTCCTGATATCGTCGAACGAATACTTGTACTTCCCCACCATGTCTGCATGACCGGGCCGGGCGATGACAACTTTCTCGATTTCCTTGTCGACCGGCTCCGCCGACATCTTCTCGCCCCAGTTGGCGAAGTCGCGGTTCCATATCACAAACGATATCGGCGAGCCGAGCGTTTTCCCGTGTCTGACGCCGGTGAGTATCTCGACCTTGTCGGTCTCTATCTTCATCCTTCCGCCGCGGCCGTAACCTTGCTGACGGCGGTAGAGCTGACGATTTATGTATTCAGAACTTAATTCCAGATTGGAAGGCACTCCTTCGATTATTCCGACGAGAGCCCTCCCGTGCGATTCTCCAGCAGTAAGCAGTCTCAACATAATGAATTAAATATAAGAAAATCCGCCTTCGTGTGCGAAGCGGCGATTCCGTGCAGTGGTCGATCCTGCACCGAAAGAACAGCACACAGATGACACGGAAGAAAATCGGATTCCCACTGATCGAACTATTGCTAATCAGACCAACGGTGAGAACAAGAAACTCACCTACGCTCCGTCTCCTTTCTTTCGAATTGAATCGGTTGCCGTGACGAAACCTCCAAGCCGGGTGTAATACGTACCCGGTGAATGACAGGAAGAGGTGTGTGCTGCGGGCGAGGCAAGTCCTCCTGCGCGCTCCGAACTCTCGCCGGTTTGAAGGAAAACCTTATCGCGCCTTTGGCGCAGCGGTCCACGCACTCACCACAGAGGATACATTCCGAGTTGAACATCGGGCCTGCCGTTACCATCTTCTGCACATCGAGTCCCATCGCACAAAATGTCCTCTCAAAACATCGGGCCGGGCATCCGCACGATCCCGCTCTCACCGGCAAGCGACGCGACCCGCGTGACTCTCCAGTTCCGCAGATCCAGCCATGCTTCCGCAACTGGGATTCTCCGCACTGCCCTGAGAAGTATGTCCTTTCCGGTAGCATTGCTCCCGATGCCGACAGCTTTCGTGATAATCACTCTGCAGGTGCTGCGGTCGTATCTCGCTTTGATGAAGTGGAACCGCTCGACACTATCTTCGCGAACCATGGGAATCTCGAGCGCGTAGTAGCCGGCCGGCAAAACATAGCCGACGTACTTTGCCGAAGCACTATCGTCTGAAGAACTCAACAGTTCTCTCACCTTCTTGTCGGCAAGTGCCGTTCTGACGATGGCATTCAACGAATCTTCACCAACTCGCGTAATCGAGACATAGGCCCCATCTTTCTCATAAGCTGCATAGATCTTCCCGAGCGACCATCCTTTGACGAAGTATGCGCATGCCACGGCAATTGCCGAAACGGTTACATAGAGCCCGACGATGGCGGCGACTCTTCGCACCCCGTTGGCCGGGAGAAGCCGGAGTCTCTCTGTCTCGGGGAAGCGGAACGGAAGAAACATCCCGGTTCGTTGCTTGTATTCCGCATAGGACTCACCGAACTTCAGCTCACATTCCTTTTCCTCCAGCTTCGCGAGGAAGTAATACACTAACATCATCGCGACGAAGGAAAGCAGAACAAGATACCTCGGCCACAATATCAGCAGGCCGAGACTGCACAGCATGAGTGACGCGTACTGAGGGTGCCGAATGGCATTGTAAACGCCGCCCGTCACAGCACCTTTTCGGGTAAGCTTGTGGTAATACACCTGGGCCGCGCCTACAAAAAACAGGACGAAACCCGCAGCGGCAAACACAATCCCAATTTCATTTCGCACATTAAGCAAGTCGGAAGTCGTGTCGATGACGAAGTGCGGCAGGAAAAAACCGGACAACCACGCAAGAGCCGGGTGACCACCGACCAGGTCGAGGCCCGGCCTGTAAACGGAATAGAAATACATGGCAAAAGGCGTCGCCATGTAGATGAACTCGAAACCGATAAGAAAATAAAAAGCGGCAGCAGCCCAGAATGTCTTTCGTGCCGACGGGATTGCCTGATGTTCCCGCAACATTTTTCTTTCCTTTCAATTTTGTGTCTCTGTATTTGTCTCGATTGATCGGCGGGCGACGAACAGGAATTCGATTGAGCAACGGCGCACCGAATCAATCACACTACAATTAACGGAGACGCAGGCCCTCAGGCTCACGAGCCGATAGGATGGGAAGCCGGACTTATAAGGTTGGGAATATCGGACCCCTATTTCGCCGGATGCGATTGGGCCGCGCCCGCAGAGGCGCGGTATTGCGACGGAGTCATGGAGGTGAGTCTCTTGAATGTGGAATTGAAAGATGAGACGGAACTGAACCCCGCTTCGAACCCGATTGCGGCAAGTGTCAGGTTTCGCGTCCCTGGATCGGCAAGCAGGCGCTTTGCCTCGGCTACGCGATGTTGGTTGATGAACTCGAAGAAGTTCTTGCCTAGCCGCTGGTTCATGACCTGGGACAAATGGTGTGTGGAAACGGACAGCTGTTTCGACAATGATGGCAGTGTCAGGTCGCTCCTAAGATAGGGCTTCTTCGACAGCATCAATGCCTCCAGTCTCTTCAGGATAAGTTCGGCTTGTTCAGGTGACAAGGTTGACTTGCCGTATTTCTTCTCACTTCCCTCGGCCGGGGTGCCATCTTCCTCCACCTGTCCCGCGAAAATCTCCGGCTGGCTGATCCCGAAATAGCCGACCAGGTACATGAAGACAGAGACAAGCAGCCAGACAATGTTTATTTCACGAGGGTCACGTTTGAACGCCTCGACGAAGAAAGCCACCGACCAGATCACGATTTGACCGGTCGTAACCAGCCGAAGCCAGTGCAAATTGATTTTCTCCAGCGAAGAGAAGCTTTCCCTTATTCTCGATCCGTGATACTTCAGGATCCTCAGCACCGCAAACAGATAGGAAAGCATCTGTACCACCATGACGACGAACATGACATCGCCGAGAATCCGGAAACCGTTGGCAGGCAACGGGAGCCGTGTGACAATCAGGTACGACACGACAAATACCGCGAACGGGACTGAATGGATCGCATCTTTGATGCTCAGCCGAAACTTCCGCTGCGTCAGTGCTTTCGCGTAAAAATACATAAGCGGACCGAATGTCAGAAAGACAACGTGTCCTATCCATCGTTCGCTCATGTCCCCTGATGTGCCAGGCCGGAGTTGTCCGAGCGTGTGAAAGAAAATCGTAAGTGAAAAAATAATGAGCAGCGTGCCAAGGATCCTGTTGGCAGTCACGTTGCCACGTCGGAGCGAAATGAGCGCGGCGGAAAGGAAAAATCCCTGCGCCGCGCCGATGAAGAGTAATATCGAGACAATGAGCGTGAGACTCATTTAATCATGAACCTTTGAATATAATTAGCCCAATCCTGACCCGTTAATATAGGAAGAAACCGAGATGAGAAAAACTTGACCTACAGTCACCCGGCTAAACTTTGGCAGCGGTATCCCATTTCCCGCCTTTCTGTGCCCGCTGGATCTTCCACTGCTTGTAAGTCTGGAGATCCTGTTCGACAAGCATCAGGCAAACCGAAACGACGGCCGCATCGTCCAGGTAACCGATTACCGGTATGAAGTCGGGGATCAGGTCGACGGGACTGACCACGTACAGGAGCGTGAACACGATTGCCGAGATCGCCCACCACGGGATAGTCCGGTATTCACCGCTCCAATAGTCTCTGACTATGGATATCAGCAGTTTGACATCTTCAAGATATCTCCCCAACGGGCCGACATGCTCGAATTTCTTCTGGATCGAATCCGATTCGTCCACCGCTTTTTTCACATCCGAGTCCGTCATCTTCGAAGCCCGCTTCTCAACGTATCTCTTGTTTATCCATGGAATACGCATCTTCATTCCTGCAGATTCTCTATCTTCATGATCACTCCAACTCTCTTTCGAATTTACCCGCCACGGTTCCCAATCTCAACCCGCGTCTCCACGGACCCTT
>CAZRXH010000051.1:0-3783 GCA_964603995.1 uncultured Bacteroidota bacterium
CGCCCTTTGGCGGAACGAATTCAAATTCGGAATCGGGGAGACCTGTGTTCACCGCGAGGCTGTCGACGGTGTAAGTGTATTTGGTGTCGTTCATGTCGGACACTACGGCACTACTCACCGTCCAGTCATTGTTCACGACAATATTGATTGATCTGATGAACGAATCGTCGCTCTTAGGCGTGAGTCTGAGCGTGTACTGGTCTCCCTTGTCGGTTTTCTTGGTGGAAAATAAAACCGCGAAGTAGTCGGAAGGAATGCTCAGCAGAAATTTGTCCGGAGTGATGGTGTTCTTGTCGTTGCGGAAGTTATCGATCAGTACCTGTTGTGTGCCGGGGTCGTAGACCCAGGAAGTTTTCCCGTCGGTGACAATCACCTTGTCCTGGGTATCGATCCGGTACTTGTTTCCCTTTTTGAGATATAGCGTTCCCGCGATCATCTTTGACATTTGGGACAAAGGATAGACGACCGACTGAGTGAATTTGATCGTGGCATCGTTGATCCGGCTGTAGTTCTCCTGAACATTCTTCACGATTTCGGAGGCCGTCGGAGTGCCGGCGAACGAAGGGAGCGCCGCGATTAGCAGGAAGCTTAGTGTAATCAGTAATGTTTTCATGACGACTATGCCTGAACTATACTGGGTTATGCATGAAAATTCAAGCTAACAATTCCGAATTCAGACCTTGCTCTTCGATCACATCCCCAGTTCGCGCAGCTTGTTGTTCAGCGCCTCTTCGTTCTCGAGCAGGACTTCTCTTCCCTTGCTCCCTTCAAACGGCCCGATGATCCCTGCTGATTCCAATTCATCTATGACGCGCGCGGCCCGTCCGTAACCGAGCTTCAGCCTTCTCTGAAGAAACGAAGTGGATGCCTGCTGGTGTCTGATGACAAGCAGGGCTGCCTCCTCGAACATCTCGTCGAATTCATTCGCGAGCGCGCCTCCGTTCTTCCTTCTGTTCAGAACCGATGGGAGCTGGTATGGCTTCGAGTAGCCTTGCTGTGCCGAAATGAAGTCTACAACTCTTTCTATCTCTTCAGTTGACAGAAATGAATTCTGCATCCTCTCCGGTTTTGAACTTCCGGCGGCGAGGTAGAGCATGTCGCCGTTCCCTAGGAGCTGCTCGGCGCCGTTCTGGTCGAGTATCGTGCGCGAGTCGATGCGCGAAGCGACCTGGTAAGCGATGCGGGCAGGGAAGTTCGCTTTGATCAATCCCGTAATGACGTCGACGGACGGCCGCTGTGTAGCGAGGACAAGATGTATCCCGACTGCCCGGGCGAGCTGTGCAAGCCGTGTGATCGGGTCTTCGACGTCGTGCGCTGCGGTGAGCATCAGATCAGCGAGCTCGTCGATCACTATGACGATATATGGAAGCTTGATAAACTTTGCTTCTTCCGTGTCTTTCAACTTCCCGTCGGCAAGCTTCTTATTGTAGTCCTGTATGTTGCGGACTCCGGCCTTCGCAAGCAAAGAATAGCGGGCATCCATCTCTGCCTCCGCGCACTTGAGAGCGAGGACGGCGTTACCTGATTCCGTGATAATCTCTTCAGGGACATCCGGCGATACGGCGAGGAAGTGCCTGTTCAGTTTGCGGTAGAGAGACAGCTCGATCTTCTTCGGGTCGATGATCACGAACTTGATCTCGCTCGGGTGAAGCTTATAGATCATGCTCATCATGATCGTGTTTATACCGACGCTCTTGCCTGACCCCGTCGCGCCGGCAATCAGCAGGTGCGGCATGCGAGACAAATCGTCGATGACAACCTCTCCCGTTGTGGTCTTTCCCATCGCGAGAGGAAGATTGAATCTCATGTCCTTGAATTTTGGTGACGACACAATGCTGCGGAACTTCACGATCTGGGGTTTTTTATTTGGGATCTCGACTCCGACAGCGCCTTTTCCTGGGATTGGAGCGATGATCCGTATGCCACGGGCCTGCAAAGCGAGCGCGAGATCGTCAGCAAGACTCGTAATACGGCTGATCTTCACCCCTTGTGCCGGGACGAGTTCGTAAAGTGTGACAACAGGACCAGGAATCACACTGACGCTGTCGATCTGAATGTCGAAGACTTCCAGCTTCGAGCGAAGCAAGTCGGCGTTAGCTCTGAGCTCCTCGTCTGAGACTTTGTCGACTTCCACGGGGATATCCAGAAGATCGTGAGGCGGGAAAGTGTAGTCTATTTCTTCGTCAATGTTCTCCGACTCGAGGGATTCGCCGGTCGCCGGAGCTGCCGCTGCTGCTTTCCTCGAATATGACTGTCTCTCTGCCTCTTCCTCGGTTTCCGGCTCTTCTTCTTCGATTTCCTCATCCTCCGGCAGCTCGGTCTTCGGCATCGCGCGCTTCACGAGCTCTTTAGCTTCTTCAATCAGGCTGGAGTCCTGTTTCGGCTTGACGTCCTCCCGGACGATCTTCACCGGAGCGGCGCCTCCTTTCGACGAGTTCTCCTTTTCCGCGACAGGCTTCGATATCCTCACGGTTCCACCCTCCTCTTTTCCGCCTCTACCTGGTGACGCGAAAAGAGACTTCAGTGAGTTGAAGAACCAAGCTGCGGCGGATCCGAACGCACTGAGAAGTTCGCGCGGTGAAATCTTCAAAGTGAAGACGACGAGTGCAAAGAGCAGTATGAATATCACTCCTCCCCCTCCGACGGCGCCGAATGCCCGGACAAGAGCGAGAGAAGCAAACTGCCCAATCAGACCGTACCATTCCTGGCCGAACCTGTCCGACCCGATCAAAGTCTTCACATATCCTGAAAGCACTGGCAGTATTACAGCATAGAGAAGAATCATCGTGCTCACGCGGGCCGGCTTGGAGTAGTCTTTTTTCAGAAGTGCGGTCCAGCTGAAAATGAGCAGGATGACTGGAAAGGCTATGGAGAAGTAGCCGAGAGTCGAGTTGACGAAAAAATTCGCGATATACGCGCCGAAGATGCCGAGCCAGTTGTGGATGGTATCAGCCTTGGAGCGGACACTCTCATCGCCGAGCAGCAACTTGAAGGTATCGAAGAATCCTATCTCCGATCTGGCATCATCGGCCGGTGAATATGACACTATGCTCAGGCTGACGAGAATCGAAATCACAATCAGCGAGAAATTGATCACCTCAGAACGGAGAGATGTCTTTTGTTTCTTCTTCTTTCCGTTCTTTTCTGTTGCTTCTTTTGCGTCAGTCATTCATCGCTAAATTGTCTAACCTGATTTTGAGGGAGGGTCGGAAACGGATTGTCTGAGTTTGACGATGAGGCCCGACACTGCCGGTACCACCGGGACGCTGTCCACGTCCGAGCAGAGCTTCAAGTCGTCTGCAGCACCGATGGAGCTCAGGTACTTGCCATGCAACGACTTCTTCATCATTCCAAGAATACTTCTTTTGTAATTCTTGTACAAGATAAGCGCGGTCAGCCCGGCATCTTCTGTGTCGACTTCGGTAAGAGCTTTCACCTGGGATATGATCATTCCCGCACAAGTGGCGTCCTCAACCGAAAACGCACCTTGGCGTCCCGAGCAGACTATTGTCCACGTTCCTCCGATTTCGACGATCGCCTGCACAACAGCGGACATATTGACGAAGCTTGCAATGAGGGCGGTGGCGGCATACCTGCATCTGTATATGGCACCGGCACCATTGGTCGTGGTAAAGATGATTGACTTGCCCGCGACTCTCTCCCGAGTATATTCGGCTGGGGAGTTTCCAAGGTCGAACCCGTCAATCTTTTTCCCCTGCCGCTCTCCGCCAAGGAGGCGCGAGTCTGCACTCAGGTTCGATGATATTTTTGTCGCGGTCTCTA
>CAZRXH010000051.1:3883-8599 GCA_964603995.1 uncultured Bacteroidota bacterium
TGGATCGACAGCAACGCCGTAGCGTCGCTCGCATCTTCCAGCTTCACATCTCCGGTTATTCGCGATGAAAATGCCTTGAAGTCCTTCTCGATATTGGAGGCATTGGCAACTATCATGTATGCATTGTCGAGCCGATAAATGATCAGGTCGTCGAGAAGAAGTCCGTCCTCGTTGACGAGCGCCGTGTATTGGGCCCTGCCGGGAGAGAGTTTCGTGACGTCGTTGAGAGTATTCCTTTGAAGAAACGACTCGGCATCTTTTCCATGGACGAAAAACTCGCCCATGTGCGACACATCGAATACGCCGACGCTCTCACGCACCCTTCTATGTTCGTTGACTATTCCGGAATATTGCACGGGCATTTCAAAACCCGCGAACTCAACGAGTTTTGCTCCCAGTTTCCTGTGGATTTCATTGAACGGCGTTTTTTTCATTTGCGGGTCGATTTTTTCCAGTCCGCCAGGAATCTTTCGAGGCCGATGTCGGTAAGCGGATGTTTTATCAACTGATCTATAACTTTGAACGGCATTGTCACGATATCTGCACCGATCAGCGCTGCCTCCACCACGTGCATTGGGTGCCTTACACTGGCGACGAGAACCTCTGTGTCGAAACCGTAATTGCCGTAGATTGTCACGATCTGCTCGATGAGTTCCATCCCTTCGGTGCTTATGTCGTCGAGTCTTCCGATGAATGGACTTATGAAAGAAGCTCCGGCTTTCGCGGCCAGGAGTGCTTGGTTTGGCGAGAAGCAGAGTGTCACGTTTGTCTTGATGCCCTCGGCTTTCAGCCGCTTCACCGCTTTCAAGCCGTCCTTGATCAGCGGAATCTTGACGACGACATTGCCCGCAATCTTCGCGAGGTCATGCGCTTCGTTCATCATTCCTTCCACGTCAGTCGAAACGACTTCGGCGCTGACCGGACCCGGAACAATTTTGCAGATTTCCCCGATGAGCTCCTTGAAGCTGATATCGTATTTCTCTTTTGCGACAAGGCTCGGGTTCGTTGTAACGCCGTCCAATACACCGAGTTCGGCGGCTTCCTTAATCTCATCTAAGTTTGCTGTGTCTATGAAAAACTTCATTACAATTACCTCCAACTACGTTCGTATAGTACCGCGGACCAAGGCGAAGAAACAATCTGGATCTATGTTCGTCAATTGTCCTCTTCTGTGATTCGTGGTAAAAAATTAGCAATCTATGGCATAAAATGAAAGGGAGGATCAGGAAGCCGAGAAGGTAGCGAGATGAAAGAATAACAAAGGCGAGAGCAGGCCGGGATGCACAGTGCTGGAGGGAATGGGTCAGACGAAATTGGAATACGGGGAGATGATACTATTGCCTACTGCTGACTTTCCAGGAACCTCAGAATACTATCGCAGTATTGAACATACTCCCTGATGGCATCATCGATCGCTCGATAAATGATTTCCTGCTGCGTGTCGTTGTACTCATGAACAAGACGATTGCGTAACCCTGCACTTGGGGCGATCCTCTTCGCAAATGTCTCGTCGTAAACGCCGAGATCGGTAAGGGCATAGAAAGTGTCCTCATAACCCCTCACTCTCTCGTCACCTCTGCCCAAAACAGAAATGATATGCTGGTTTATGTCAATCGCTCTCATAATTATTCTTTCCAGATATCTTTCGGCAGCACTGAGCTTAACATCATCTTTTGTGATCTGCTCAAATGTCAACCCGGCGAGCTTCTCCAACCTGCCCAAATCCTCCTGTATCAGTTTCACTTTTCGGAGAATCAAATGGACATCAAGCGGCATAATCCTTCTTCAACGCTCCTTCGTTGAGATATTTCTCATTCAAGTACCTCTGAAACTTAAGGATGAGGGCTTTCTCAAGGCTGAACAGGTCTTTGCTATCCATATAATAAGCGTAGGCATAGGCGAGAAAAGAATTGTAATCCGATTGCTCGCCGTACAGCAGACAGCTTTTCTTCCCGACTTCGTAACAAAAAAGAGGGTCGGCTCTATGTAAGGTCTTGAGGTCAAGCTCCCTTTCGGCGTTGTTGCCCAGGGTCTCCGTGAGGTCTCGATTGATACTCATGAACTCCTCAAGGGTCAACTCTTCCCGGCCAAGAATAGCGATGTCCAGATCGCTGCCGGGCTCGGCAGTGCCATCAGCATACGAACCGTGAAGGAGAATCATCCTGAGATCGTATTTCCTGCCGATGGCGGAAATATCATCACGGATCTTCTCGGTTAGAAATCCCGGAGTGCGGGTCATTGTCATGGTTCAATATTGGAAATAATGCACTCCAAATCAACGGACTGCAACCCTGCCGCGCTCATTACTTTTGCAGGGCAGGTAAAAATCATTCCTTCGACTCCATGACTGATCGGGATCAGTCTTTAAGCATGTGTTCCAGAGCTGCCCTGACGAACTCACGGAAAAGCGGATGCGCTTTTGTGGCGCGAGACTTCAACTCCGGATGGAACTGGCACCCGACGAACCAGGGATGGTCAGGGATCTCCGCCATTTCCACAAGCTCGTTGTCGGGAGAAACACCGCTGAACTTCATCCCTTCTTCGGCGAGCTTTCTTCTGAACTTGTTGTTCACTTCAAATCGGTGCCTGTGTCGCTCGCTGATGACCTCTGTACCATAAGCTTGGTGTGCCTTGGTTCCTTTCTGCAACATACATATATAAGCGCCGAGACGCATCGTCCCGCCCTTTTCCTTCACATTCTTTTGGCCCGGCATAATGTCTATTACGTTATGCGATGTCTTCTTGAATTCCGTGGAATTGGCGTCCTTCCATCCCACGACGTGGCGCGCGAACTCGATGATAGCAGTCTGCATGCCGAGACAGATGCCGAAATAGGGTAGCTTGTTAATGCGGGCATATTCGATCGCTTTTATCATCCCTTCGATACCGCGCTCGCCGAATCCGCCCGGCACCAGCAGGCCATCCACGTCGGAAAAATGCGCATCTGCACCTTCCTTCTGAACATCCTCCGCCGCGATCCACTTCAACTCGACCTTCGCATCGTTCTCTGCACCAGCATGTACGAAAGACTCGCGGATACTCTTGTAAGCGTCCAGCAGATCCGTATATTTGCCGCAAATACCGATCCTCACCGTGTGCTTTGGATTCTTTATTCGCTGGACAAGCTCTTCCCAGTCGGACAAGTCCGGTTCCTTCGCCTGAATGTTGAGTTTCTCCATGACGATCTCATCAAGCCGCTGTTTGCGCAGTATGAGAGGCATTTCGTAAATCGTCTCGACGTCCCTTCCTTCGATTACCGAATCAGGCTCAATGTTCGTGAACATCGCGATTTTCTCTTTGACATCACGCGTGATTCGCTTGGAGGTCCTGCAGATCAGGATCTCGGGCTGGACGCCGATCTCGAGGAGATTTTTTACGCTGTGCTGTGTGGGCTTGGTCTTTATTTCGCCGGCTGCCTCTATATACGGGACGAGCGTGACATGTATGTTGAGGGCGTTCTTCTTCCCGACTTTGAGCATGAACTGCCTCATCGCTTCGAGAAAGGGAAGTCCTTCTATATCGCCGACAGTTCCGCCGATTTCCGTAATGACTACGTCATAATTGCCATTCTCGTAGACAGCAGAGAACCGCCGCCTTATTTCATCGGTAATGTGCGGCACCACCTGCACGCAGGCTCCGAGATAATCTCCGCGTCTTTCCTTCGTGATGACTTCATAATAAATCTGCCCTGTCGTCGTGTTGCTTGCCCGCGTTGTAGTGATGTCCAGGAAACGCTCATAGTGTCCCAGGTCGAGATCTGCTTCTGCACCATCGTCGGTCACGTAGACTTCGCCGTGCTGGAATGGATTCATCGTTCCTGCGTCGACGTTTATGTAAGGGTCAAATTTCTGCATCGCGACTCTGAGTCCGCGCGCCTTCAAAAGCAGTCCGAGCGATGCTGCCGCGATTCCTTTTCCAAGCGACGAGACGACGCCGCCTGTGACAAAAATATATTTGACGTTGTGCTTTGCCAATTCAGTTCCTCTTCTCTTTTGAAACTAATTTCATCATGAATTCTTCAACCATTGCGATGTCCGACGGGACATCGACTGAAATTGTATCTTCTTCAACCACGGCCACCCTGATTGTACGCCCGTTTTCGAGGACGCGAAGTTGCTCCAGTTTCTCCACCGACTCCAGCGGAGTCTCCGGGAGCGTCGTCAGTTTCCGCAAGAATTCTTTCTTGTAAATGTATATGCCGAGATGTTTCAGAAACGCGAAATGATCGAGATATTCCTGACTCCGGATTCCACGAAGATGCGGCACTACAGCTCTTGTAAAATAGAGTGCGTCTCCATTTTTGTCTGTGACCACCTTAACAATGTTTTCCGAGGTCAGGAGGTCGGGGTCCGTTATGCGGACCGCCGCCGTCGACATGACGCTCTTCGGCGACTTAACGAGCGCTGAAATAGCGGCGTCGATCGTCGCCGGCGAAATGACTGGTTCATCGCCCTGTATGTTCGCGATAATGTCCGCCCTGATTTTTCTGGCGGCTTCGGCGCAGCGGTCGGTGCCGCTCCGGAGAGACGGCGATGTCATCACTACTTTTCCCCCGAAACCTTTGACAGCGTCGGCGATTCGCGTATCATCCGTGGCAACGTAAACCTCGCTGACTCTTTTCGCCGCGCTGACCCGTTCGTAGACATGCTGTATCATCGGTTTGCCGGCGATGAGAGCGAGAGGTTTGCCGGGAAAACGGCTGGAGGCATAACGCGC
>CAZRXH010000051.1:8699-23801 GCA_964603995.1 uncultured Bacteroidota bacterium
TCGTTCAGCTTTTCCATGAACGTTAGTATTTCGTTGAACTGATCGGTGAACTTCGCTTTCTCATCTTCAGAGAAACTGAGTTTTGCCAGTTTGGCGATGTGTTCGACATCTGCAATGGTTACTGCCATTATCCATTCTCCTTGTTGCACCACGCGTACACAAGACGCGTGCTTCTTCTTATTGAAACCATCGTGGCCCTTTTCTGAAAATCAACTTCCAGTCGTCATCCGCTAACCGTTGCAAGCCGACGGTTGAACGCTGACAACTCTTCCTGCTGTATAGTTTCTTTCTATGATCTCACGAACTCTGTTCATCAGAGTGATTGTGCCCTGTTTGTCTCTGTATTCACACACTTCAACAGGCGGGTCCACCAATATCGTAACTTCTCCCTTGTGAACCCTCAGTTCCCCTTTTCGCATTATGTTGTAGCTTCCTAATATAGTGAGAGGGACTACCGGTACACCCGCCTGGATAGCGAGAGAGAAGGCGCCGCGCTTGAACGGCAATAGTTTTCCGTCGCGCGTGCGGGTCCCTTCGGCAAAGAGTATGACGCTCTCGCCGAGCGCGATTCTTTTTGCCGCCCTTTCGATGCTGCGCGCCGCATCGGGTACGCTCTTCCTGTCCACCATTATGTTGGCCCTCGCAACCGCCCAGCCGAAAACCGGGATCCTGGCTATCTCCTTTTTGGCGATGAACCTCATGTGCCTGTCGATAGCGAGGACAACCGCGGGAATGTCATAGAGACTGGCATGATTCGACACGTAAACATACGGTTTTGATTTGTCGATTCTCTCCAGGCCGATCGCACGGACTTTTATTCCGGTCACGGCGAAGACTACCTTTGACCACCAGTATGCGATGAACGAAAAGGAATGGTTCTGTTTGTCGAACGGGATCGACATGAGGTAGAAGATCGAGAAAATGATCGTCATTAAAACGGCGGTGAGCGCGCCAAGCAGAAATCTCATCTTGCCGCTTTCTCTGCATTCTTTTCAGCGGGGAAGTCCCCGGAGGGGAAAGCCGCTCGAATCCGCGCGCCAATTGATGGGTGGCTGAAAAAAATCTTCTCGATCCAGGCGGGCGGATTTTCAGGGACCATGTTGAGGTTGCCTAACTTCCTCATCGACTCTGCGAACTCTTTCTTCATGCCGGTTGTGGCGAGCGCGAACATGTCGGCCTCATGCTCGATCTTTCGTGAGAGAGAATTGCCGAGCGGCATCGTCATCAGCCCGAACAATGTAACTACCAATCCGAGGAACGGAACAACGTCCAGGCTGTACAGTGGAAGGTGCATGCCGGCAGCATATGCTGAGTAGATTTGAGCGATGACGTAAAACCCGATCAGACTAACGACTGCGCTCACAATTATGCCTTTGATCATATGGTGCTTGACGAGATGTCCAAGTTCGTGGGACATTACGACTTCGATTTCGTCGTCCGAGAAGTTCTCCAGTAGGGTATCACTTATAATGATCTTTCGCGTTTTTCCGAGACCAGTCAGCGCGGCGTTCGCCTTTTTCGTCTCGCGGCTGAGGTCGAAGGAAAATACGCCGCTCATATTATATCCGAATCTCTCGACAAGCGATCTAAGCCGGGAATGAAGTTCATGGTTCTCAAGCGGTTTCACCTTGTAAAACAGCGGCAGGATCAGCGTCGGAAATAATTGAGCCACAAGTATCTGGAACAGAAAGAAGAACGCGGCGAAGAGGAGCCACCAGAGCTTTGGAGAGTTAATCAGAAAGAAGTAAAAGACTGTCAGGACGATGACTCCAAGTACCGCACCTACGAGGGCTCCTTTCAGCTTTCTGAAGACCCAGGTGACAGAAGTCTGATTCGAAAGCCTGAAGCGGCGTTCGACAACGTAGTCGGCGTAGTAGTCAAACGGGAACTTGACAACCGAGAAGAACAACTGGACGGTGAAGACAAACACGAGGAAGCTCAGATAAGGGTTCTTTGAAATCCCCGCAATTGTCGTGAACGGGTTCCTCGCCTCAGTGAAGGTGATGATTACGAGGTACGCGATTGCCAGCGAGATACCGACCAGGGAGAGTGAAATTTTTCTTCGAAGATAAGTGTCTGATGAAATTGGATTGTCAGGAGACAGTGGGTGTGTAAAGTTGGAAAATTCTCGATTCGAGAAACGAACTCCGCTTTGCACTTGATAAAATAAAAATGAGAGGGGTGAAAAACAAACCGGTGGAGTATCTGTGTCAAGACATCGTTACCAGGGGAGCAATATGGCGAACTAAGGACCACTTCCGGGAAGAGCGGCCGGCTGCATTTCATATTGTCATCGACGGCTGAAGCCACTGCGACCGAATTGTCTGTGAGCATGTAAAAGTTTGCTGAGCCAAATCGCTGAGAGCTAGTGGCAGTAGTCTGGTGTCGAGGCGCAGATTTTGAGAGATCGGGGAACTTCATGTGGCACGAACAAAAAGGACTTCAGCCTTTGAGCCAGAGGATTCTTCTTGAGTGTTGATTCATGTATGCCAGAACAAGCTCCGTCATGAGTGCCGAGTCCGTGCAGACGCAATGGTCCCGGCTTCCTGCGGTCAGGAAACTTCGCGCTTGTACCGGTTCACGACAAGCCGAAACATGCAAGTAACCGGTAAAGAGAGAAAAAGCTTGCCGTCGACAGGTAGCACTTGTCGGGCCCACCAGCGGCAGGGTTGTTGCACTGGAACCCAACGATTTATTATCGAATGATTCGGGGTATCCGAAAAAAAACTTGCGCGGAGAATCTTTAGTTCGTATAATAATTCCGTCGTAGCTTCGCAATCCACCCGTAGCACATGTAGGCAACATTATCATTTCGTCTGAACGGCGAAGGCGTGTTGTAGTTTGTTGACGCGCAGGCAAGATCATGTCAATGTCAGGGAGGCTGTGTTAGTGATCCGACATCATCGCGGGCATGGTGGTGTTTTGGAAGTCTCGCCGCCATCAGGTCGCAAGAGGGAACTCAGCAGTGAGTTCCGGCCGCGGAATTTCCTTCCAGAGAAAAGACGAAGGGAGCGCAAGCTCCCAGGGGAGTCACTACCGGTTCTGCATGCGTCTTGGCATATGCTACCACGCGAGCTCTCTGGAACGCTGAGTCAAATCGACGTGCCAAGAACTAGAGCGCATCCTGTCGGCTCACCACAACAGCGTCAATCTCTTTCCGTCATCACAACAGATCATACAGTCAGGCGTTCCCAGGACACGAGAGATGTCTCGCTTTCTGTGCATCGATTTTCGACACGCGCGTCGCAGACATACAAACATTTTTTGTGGTGGGTTCGTGCGGTAACAGAAATGTCAAGAAAAACAGGGAGAAGCAAATGTTTTATTGTAACGGGTTATTCAGGGGGGTGTACTTCGTTGTAGCTTTGTTGTTTTTGTTCATGAGTGAGTCACTGATGGCGGCTGGGTCGGGGACTCTGAAGGGGAAGGTCGTTGACGCGGATACGAAGGAACCGTTGCCTGGCGCAAGCGTAGTGGTGAAGGGCACAAGCATGGGTGGGGCGACGGATCTGGACGGGAATTACCTGATCAACAGCGTCCCGGCAGGAGATCAGACAATAGTTGTAAGCTATGTGGGTTACGTCTCGCGCACTACTAACGTGAGAGTCGCCGAGAACGTGGAGACAGTTTTGGATTTCAATCTGACGGCTACAGCCATCACGGGTGAGAATGTGCTGGTGACTGCGCAGGCATTTGGCCAGATGCAGTCGATAAACCAGCAGCTATCGGCGAACCAGATCGTGAACGTTGTGTCTGCAGAGAAGATGAAGGAGCTGCCGGACGCGAACATAGCGGAGTCGATCGGCAGGCTTCCGGGCGTGTCACTACAAAGAGACGCAGGAGAAGCAAATGCGGTTGTCATCCGCGGATTATCTCCGAAGTATAACCAGATAGAGATCGAAGGGGTGCCGATGGTTTCGACATATTTCGGCGACCGAGGAGTTGATTTGAGTCTGCTCAACGATGATCTGGTGAAGGGAGTCGAACTATCGAAGACGCTGCGTCCGGACATGGATGCCGACGCGCTTGGCGGAACCGTCAACCTTACATTGAGGACCGCCGAACAAGGGATGCATTTCGACGTCCGGGGCAATGGTGGCTATACGAAGTTAAACGATTCGTACGACAATTATAAGTTCGCGGGCACCCTCAGCAACAGGTTCCTTGATGACAGGATCGGAGTATTGATACAGGGAAACATAGAGCGGAAAATGCTTCCCAATGACCAATTCAATGCGGCGTATGCGACACCTCAGGTTACAACGAGCGTCGTCAATGGAGATACCTCTCAGTATAGTTATATGGACACACAGTCCGCGACGTTGACGGAGACTCAGACGGCAAGAAGGCGGTATGCGGCAAGCTTGATACTCGACTACGCTTCAAGTTTCCTGGATGTGAAGTTTTATACAGTGTATGATCAGAAGAGAGACACTACCACAACCCGCAGCAATCGCTCGACATTCCTGAACAGTCAGTATTTCTACCAGATATTCTCCACCGACACGAAGACCGAACAGAGGACACACTCGCTGCAACTCTTGTTCAAGCCGGGGAACATGCAGATACCAGTATCATTGTCTTACACGAGAGGCGATCTCCGTTCGCCGAAAGGGCAGCAGATCGACATTTACGGTTTCAAGCCAAATGACTTTCCACCCATAAAAGAAGCTGCCACACGTTTCACTCAACCTTCGGTTCTGATGGATTACCTGGGAGTGCAGGACCCGAATTATTCCCTGCTCCAGGAACCGTGGATGATCGATAACGCACTAACCGACCAGAGCTATGATGCAAAAGTCGATTGGAAGGTCCCATTCACGATATCCGATAATTTTTCAGGAGTCTTGTCTGCAGGCGGGAAGTACCACAGCGTGAACCGCACGAGCAGCCGCGATCAATACGGCCTCTACATCCAGTACGGCCAGGGTCGCGGAGCAAGAGAGGACTTGATTGCATATTTGAAAGCCACATACCCCGGTTTTCACACAGATGAAACACTTCAGACTGGAATACTGGCGGCGAACTTCGCTGATCCGAACTATGTGGGAGGAGACATTCTAGGTTATGAAATCGGACCCCAGTATAACATAAATCAGTTGATGAGCATCAACAGCTACTTCTACCAGGTTCATGGCCCGAGCACAGCCTTGAACGAGTACCTCCTTGCTGGGCTCAACAGCTATAATCAGGACTACACTGACAAGGAAAACACCAGGGCAGCCTACGTAATGGGTGAATTCAACATCGGCAGCAGGTTGACCGTAGTCCCCGGTGTCCGTTTTCAACAGGAAGAGTACGACATTACGTCGTACCATATCCTTGTCGACCCGCTGAGTCCCACCGGCATTGTGGGCAGCAATCCTCCGCTGAATCAAACCAAGAGAAAGAATCCGAATTGGTTTCCTTCTGTCAATGTCAAATATCGAGCGACCGATCATGTTCAGGTAATGGGCGCCGCGTACCGAAGCGTGTCGTTGCCGAGCTTCACAGATATCAATCCGGTACTCGTGTTCAACCCCGGCGGCACTCCTACTCAGATCACGGGAGGCAATCCTATGTTGAAACCGTCGACTGCGTGGAATTTTGATCTGGGTGCGTCGCTGTTCAGCGATGAGATCGGCTTGTTCACAGTCAATCTGTTTTACAAGGAAATCACGGACCTCATCTACGCTATGCAGAACTTTCAACCCTTCCTGACTTCACCGATAATCGGCGCCCCGTCGGATATCATGGATAGATTACCGGCGGCCTCTTACTATGACACGTCGTTTGCCAAAACTCTCACGGGATTGATAAGTACCAACGTCCCGATGAACAACCCTGAAAAGGCATATCTCAGAGGGATAGAGCTCTCTTGGCAAACGCATCTCTGGTACCTCCCTGGATTGCTAAGTGGAATCGTTCTTGATCTGAATGCCTCCTTCATGAGCTCGAATCAAATGTATCCATACTTCGACGCGGTCAGGACGGGAGGCTCCGTGATTCGCCCGATATATACGATGGTGTACAAGATGAGATCCGGACAACTGCAGGATCAGCCCGAAGCGACGTATAACGCAATTCTAGGATGGGACTACATGGGCTTCAGCTCGAGGTTCTCGTTCAGGTACCAGAAGTTGACGCTGACAAGCCTGGATACGCGGTATTCAATCAGGGATGCATATTACGACAATGTGTTGCTGATCGATATTTCTGCGAAGCAACAGATCATCGACAATCTGGCGATCTTTGCAAATGTTACGAACGTAAACAGTCATATCGATAACTACTACCTCAATTACTATAACGGGCTTGACGGTACATCGGGACAATTGCCGACAAGTAAGCAAACTTACGGGTTGGCTGCACAACTAGGATTCAGTTTCACCTACTGAAATGAATAGATGCAGAGAACAAATTCCCCGTCTCACTGGAAGCGGGCGGGGAATTCCAAAACCTAACCAGGGCGGAGGCGCCTGACCTTGTTTTCTCTCGATCGGAAAGCGTGTCCAGGTTGGATGAGACGCAAGAAAGGAGGCAAACGGGAAAAGTCGTGCTAGTCTATGTTGATTGTCGTCAATTTAATTTCTAAAAAAACTTAAGGAGAAGAAACGTGAGAGCCATGAGATACCTTTTTGGCTTGGTGTTTATGTTGCTGGTAGCAGCAAACATCTCGAGTGCGCAGACGAGAGTATCTGCCAGTGGTGATACGATGTACATCACGGGCGGTACTCTGGCCAACCTGGAGAACGCGGGCGCGCTCGAAAGTACAATCAATGGCGATACGACCTCAACAGGGGCGAGGGTAAATCCCAACAGGGTTTACGCCCTTTACGAAGGCCAGTATTACTTGCAACAAAACGCGCTTGATGTCGTCAACCCAACCGGTACGCTGACGATCGTCGGTGTTCCATCTTCCTCCGGCAATACCAAGCCGGTTTGGATGATGCTGGGTCTGAACAACACTCCGATTCTCATAAATGCCAACAGCTGCAATGTCATTTACGGCAGCCTGAAATTTGAAAACATCCATTATGTCGCGCAGCAGTTGGACGGAACGTTGCAGAACGAAAACTTCATGTGCGGTACTCAAAATAATCTGCCGCAGTCTTTAACCATCGATGACTGCCTGTTCGAGTTCAGCAACATAGATCTGTTCGACTGCACGAACGAGTCAGGTGCGATCGGCGGCTGGCCGTATGGAGCGAAGTTCAGAATCACTAATTCGTATTTCCGCAACTTGTTCTATACGGGGCAGTGGTGGGCTTCAAGAATCTTCCAGTGCAAGCACCCGATCGATACCTGTTGGATCGAGAATGTCACGGTGACGGGCGGCGGTCTGACATTCCTGCAGCAGAATCAAATCACTGACTTTGCATACTTCAATCATAACACAATCGTCAACAACCACAAGTACTGGAAATTGTCTCCATACGTGAAGACCCTCGTCGTCACCAACAACATCTTCCTCAACCAAAACTGGGTCGGTGAAGATTCAACAGTTACCAATAGTGGCCAGGATCCTGACGGTCTGTACATGAGCACGATCGATATCGACACGATCAACTACAATGACCACGTCGGTGTGCAGCCGCAATACTATGCATCAGCCGATTCAACTAGCTACGTCTCTGCGTTGGATTTGAATAATTTGAAAGTGTTTGTATCGAACAACATCGACTACTGGAATCCGTTGCTGCTCGACTATTTCACGAACAAGGATAACATTACTCAGGACTCCACTACCGGTTATGTGCTCTCATGGCTGGATTGGGGGTCCGGATTCACGTTGCCCCAGAAGTTAGGCAACATGCCCGGCGAGTGGATGAACTCTCGCACACAGGCGATATTCGCCGCGTATGCGCCTCCCAATGGCAGATTCGTAGCGGATCCTCCGCTTAGTCAGAGTCCGGGCAGTCCCACAATCGACAACATCGATGCCTCCACACGGGACATAATGATGCAGTGGAACCAGAACAAGTATTCAGATCCTCACTGGACTACCGCACCTGACGCCTACAACAGCGGTATGGTCTTCGGCGACTTTGATGCGACAACTGTTCCGGGAATTGCCGGTTCATCAGGCGGCACTGCGTATCCGGGCGGTGAAAACGGACTGGGTATCACCAAGTTTACCGACCTGACCGAAAACTGGAATTCCACTGTCATTTCCACGATCGATAACCTCCCGCTGGGTTCATTGAGCTGGAACGATGCACAGATAGCGGCGTTCAATTCTGCCGCAGATCTGGCGAAGATTAACGCGGCCTATCAGGCAAGAGCAGGTGTACCGCTGGGGGTGAACGGCCCCACGAATGTTGCTCGTTCGTTCACGCTGAGTCAGAACTTCCCGAATCCGTTCAACCCGACGACGCAGATCAACTACACTGTGCCCAAGAATGGCTTCGTGACTCTGAAAGTATACAATGTCCTCGGCCAGGAAGTTACGACGTTGTTCTCCGGACAGCAAACAGCCGGTTCACACGTGGCTACTTTCAATGCCAGCAAATTCGCAAGCGGCGTGTATTTCTACCGGTTGCAGGCTGGGACAAACTTCGTCACCATGAAGATGGTGTTGATGAAGTAAGCACAAGTACCTAGGTTCAAAGGACTTTGCTAGATGTGACCGGCAAATGTAACATCTTGCCGGTCACTTTTCTTTGGGGGCGGAGATCTTGTTTCGTCATTTAGAAGGGAATCCAGGACGGCAATGAAACAGCTGACTCGTGAAAAGCGGAATCAGGCCATCTCTCGGCGACGAAGATGGCTCTTTGACATTATCGCTCTTTCGATTCCGGTTCTTTTTTTTGCATTGCTTGAATTATCACTGAGGGTATTTCACTATGGCTCAGACCTCTCACTTTTCACCGTTCAGACTGTCAGCGGCAAACAGTACTACACACTGAATCCGTCTCTCAAGAACCGCTACTTCGGCGGAATCAATTTCACGCCGACTCCTTCCCCCGAACTTTTTCTCGTTTCAAAGCCGGCCGGGACTTACCGCATCTTTTGCCTCGGCGAATCGACAACCATCGGATTCCCTTACTGGTACAACGGAGCATTCCCCTCGTTCCTGCGCGACCGCTTGAAGACGATTTTTCCCGATCGAACGGTTGAGGTGATAAATCTGGGTATAACGGCGACGAACAGCTATACTGTTCTGGACATAGGCAAAGACTTGCTCGACTACGATCCCGACCTCCTTATTGTTTACGACGGGCATAACGAATTCTACGGGATGCTGGGAGCGGCATCGAATGATCGCATTGCCTCCGCGAGATGGATTAACATGCTTTACCTGAAGCTGGTCCACTTCCGCACATTCCAGCTTGCCAGAAACACGGTCAATAGCCTTGTCGCTTTGTTGAGCACCCATCGAGCCGATTACTTGGAGAACACGACATTGATGGAACATGTGGCTCGCGGAAAGAATGTATCATACGCGAGCGATGTGTATGAGAGAGGATTTGCCGCCTTCGAGGCAAACCTCGAAGCACTCTCCGGTTTGTGCCGGGATCGGAACATCCCTCTCATACTGGGCACGCAGGTATCGAATATCAGGGACCAGTCTCCATTTGTTTCGAATAATTCGCCGGCACTTTCAAAACAAAAAAGGAATCAGTTTCAACAGATTTATAAGAGGGGTTTGGAGTTTCAGGCTAAGGGCATTCTGGATTCTGCCATCTCCTGTTATCGAGCTTGTGTTGATCTGGATTCCCTCTACGCCGACACTCATTATCGACTTGCTCAATGCCTTGATGCGAGAGGGGAAAGAGAGAAGGCCTATCCTGAATATATTCGTGCACGCGATTATGACGAACTTCGATTCCGAACAGACAGCAAGTTCAACGATCTTATTCGTTCAATGGATGATCATAAGCATGTTTTTGTAGCGGATATCGAGGGTGTCTTCAAGTCCCTCTCACGGGACTCTCTGATCGGACATAACCTCATACTCGAGCATCTTCATCCAAACGCACGTGGCAATTTCTACATCGCTGAGGAATACACGAGGCTGATGCACAATCATAGCCTGATGGCATCGTCGGAAGAATGGGCGAGAAGTGACACGATCACCGACGACTTTCTCTGGGATCATCGCCATGTAACCGATTTAGATGAGATTCTCGCTGCGCGCAAGACTGAATACCTTACCTCAGGCTGGCCATTCAGGAACGAGCCTTCTGCAGTATCGCCTGTTGTAGAGGGAGGCACGTTGGGATTCGTCGCTGAGCAGCTCGCCCGCGGTCAAATCACCTGGGCCACGGCCCACAGTCGTGCCATCGACTACTATCTTCAGCATGGCGACACTATCAAAGCAGAGGAGGAAAATGAAACAATCATCAATCAATTTCCTCTTGATGTTGCTTCCTACCTCAGATTAGCGCAGATCTATTTTAACCAGAAGGCATTTGCAAAGGCAGAAACAGTTCTTCTCGCTTCGCTGCAGGTCCAGCCGACACCTATCACCTACCGGATTCTCGGAGATACTTACATAAAGGAGGGGAAACCGGGGAAAGCCATCCCGTATTACGAAGAACTGAACAAGTTTCCTTCCAATCCGGCTATAGCTGCTGAAAATGCCTATATGCTTTCCGTGGCGTATTTGCTGTCTTCGAACCCAGGACCAGCTGTTCGTATCCTGGAACAGACGATAGATCGTTATCCGGCATATCGCCCTGCAAGAGAGCTGCTCTCAAGGATTGTATCGCTTGAAAGGACTCACCCGCGCAAATGACGCGCCATCGGTCGTCGAAGAGTTGACGGGAGTTTGCACGGCTCGTTGACTCCAAGCGCATCTGGACCGCCGCCGACCCGCGCTTGTGCTCCCATGCAAGAATGGGGTTCTCGCGGCACGGGCTGATATGGCATTCATTATTGCTAAATGACCTGTGAAGAAATCACCAAGAATCCAGACACTGTGACTTCGACGCCTCGCGGTGGAGACGAAACGAAGAATGTGTTCCATGATATCACACCTGCTGTCTCTCCAGAGAGAACACGCATTCATGATGATAGAATCCGTTTGGATGATTCAGCAAGAATCCATGCTGGGAAGACACAGCTTTGCGTTGGAGCGCGCAGTCATGCTCCTCTAACGCTGGAGGAGCTGTCCGGTGTAAAGGCGTTGGACGTGAAGCGGCGCGGAAAGTGCGTGTTCGAGTAGATAGCATGTCCTTTTATGGCTAAGAATTCTTCTTCGTTGATAATTGACCTTTGACGGGAGAAGATTCGCCTCGTGAGCCTGCTTTGTGTACGCCCGATGTCACTCGTTCCCCAACCCGGACCGATTGATAGTTGCACCGGTTATAGTATATCTGAACCGGTTTATTGAATACCCATAACATGCAAGTTACCGGTAAATAGAGTCGATCTTCTCCGGATGACTCATGGTACAAGCTTGGTCAAACTCGTCGAGATATCGTTCAGCCGAATCTCTTCCGACTCTTGAAACATGATTATTGATTGAAGAGAAGAAAAGACTTGCGTGAACAAGTCCTACTTTGTATAATACGGTTGTCTTGCTATCGAACCAGATGCTTGGAAAGCTTCGATCAAGCTGAGTCATCTCGTCCGTGTGATGGACGAGTTCATGTTATCAGCCAGCGTGTGAGACGCGGGCATTGGAATGTCAAGGAGGCGATGTTGGCAGTCATGTGTCAGGACAATCGCGGTCATGAGAAGTGGGATTCTGAATCTTCACGACGGGGGGTGGTGTATTTGCCTAAAGCACACGCCTCTATTTCGCAAGCCAGCTTCATCAACAATATGTTCTTTCGGGGGGGTGTCGTGTTTGTCGGTTCCACTTGTGGAGTGACTCGAGTATCGCTTCGAGGCGACGGGTGCATATGTCCTGGCTTGGAAACGATGGGGCCTCATGCGAGTTGGTAAAGTAAGAGTGTGGATCCAGACGCCGTACGAGAGTAGATGCGAGTATGCAGACGCAATTCTCACCTTGCCTCCCCGCCACAAAATAGTTCAAGCACCACAGGGAACGATCATGCGAGCCTTGTCCTTTCAGTGCCGACGGAACGTGAGAGCCTGTGATGACCGCGCTAACATCCGCGCTTGTCGTTGTGAGGTTTTTCTTCTTCGTGTCTTGAGTGCAAGTCGAAGGCCGTATCCAGAGAGGACATTGTTTTCCACATATCGGTGTCGGACTAAATCCACAAAACCTTAAGGAGGAAAAATGAAGAAGGTAATACTGCTTTGCGTTGGCCTGCTTTTCCTGGCAAGCTTCGCGAGAGCGCAAGTGCTCTTTAATTTCAATAAGGGAAACGTCAATGGCGTAGAGAAGTCCACTGACAGTGACGGTGGAGGTTCCAACCCAATCACCGGGCCAGGCTTGGATTCCTTGTACTGGGCCAATGATCCGTCCAATCACGCGAACGGAGTGTGCGCAGTCGCGTTGCACTGGGATAGCACCGGACAGCACGGACGTTTGGATTTGGGAAGTGCCGGAAACGCCGTTTACTACCCGGGCGGTACAGCCAAGTTCATCACATTCTGGGTATATCTGGATAGTGCCCAGCATATTCCGGACAGTCTGCAGATTGACGCCTACGCAATGGACAACACGAACTGGAGCTGGACAGAAGATATCCATTTCGCGAGAGACATCCCACACAACGTGTGGTATCCGCTGACATTCCAGTTGGCTGCTCACAAGGCGCAGAATCCAAATTTCCAGTACGATAATCCGGCTGACGGAAAAGGATTCATGACCGGCTTGCAGTTCTTCCCGCACAACAGTAGCGCAGTAGGATGGCACGGCATCATCTATGTTGATAACATTTCTCTTGTCGGTGCGCTTCCTCATTACATAGCAGGTCCGAACGGTGTGGGCGGCTATGAAAAATCCGGCGATAGTGACGGCGGAGGCACGAACCCGATAACAGGGCCAGGCCTTGATTCCGTTTTTGCGGTAGCTGATCCCGCAAACAGCGCCAGGCAAGTAGCAGGTATGGCACTTCACTGGGACAGCACCGGACAGCATGGGCGCATGGATCTGGGAAGCGGCGGAAATGCCACCTATTTCGCAGGAGGTGCTTCCCAGTTTCTGACGTTCTGGGTGTACTTGGATACTGCCCAGCATATTCCGGACAGTCTACAGATTGACGCCTACGCAATGGACAACACGAACTGGAGCTGGACAGAGGATATCCATTTCGCGAGGGACATTCCGCACAACGTGTGGTATCCGCTGACATTCCAGTTGGCTGCTCACAAGGCGCAGAATCCAAATTTCCAGTACGATAATCCGGCTGACGGAAAAGGATTCATGACCGGCTTGCAGTTCTTCCCGCACGACAGTAGCTCTGTGGGATGGCACGGTGTAATCTACGTAGGGGGAGCTTTCTTGTCCGATACTATTGTTAGCGTTCCACTCCCGGTGTGGACCGCTGCGAACTTCGAGAACGCAGCCGGCAACGGACAGCAAGGATTCTATGTCCCGAGTTATGCGAGCGGCAAGCTCTCGAATATCTGGGACCAGAATACCAGCAACGGTTCGAACGTTTTGCAGGCGGCTGTAAATTTCTCACAAACGCCGCATGAGTTCGCCGCTGTGCGCGACACAATCCCAATGCAGGATGCCGCTGACTCGGTTGCGATAAGCATTTCATTCCAGATCTATCTCCCGAGCAAGATGCCGACCGGTGGGTTTGTGCAGTTCTTTGTCTCGGGCGGAGCCGGAGACAGCGTTGCAGCAGTCGATACGATAGGTTCCGCAACTATGAGACCTGGCCAGTGGAACACTATTTCGATCACCCATCTGGACTCTCTTGCCAATGCCGGCAAGTTTAACCCCGCGAAGCCAGCCCAGATCGGCATCGTTGTATGGTACTCTGGTGACACTGCAACTTGGGCTGGGAACCTGCTGTTCGACAATCTCACTGTAACCGGAATTTGGTTCCCGAACCAGATAGTGACCGGAGTTAAGGAAATCAATGTTGTGAAGGTGTTCAAGCTTTACAACAACTACCCGAACCCGTTCAACCCATCGACAATCATCCAGTACGACGTGCCGAAGACTTCCAACGTGCTGATCAGGGTCTATGACGTCTTAGGCAGAGAGGTGGCCACGCTGGTAAATGGTCGACAAATTGCCGGTTCATACAGATTCGACTTGAACATGTCCAAGTATGCCAGTGGAGTTTACTTCTTGCGCATGGATGCAGGGAGCTATGTCAAAACACAGAAGATGATGCTTCTTAAGTAAGGAGTGATCGTATTTCTTAAGGAAGGCGGGGCGGATCCCGTCTCGCCTCCCTTTCTTGCTTCGTGTGCGTTTCTCGCTCTTTTAGAGCATGCCAGCAGTTCTCGGTCACCATGTGCTCGGTTTGTGTTCGGCCTGCCGAGGTCTAGGCTTCACTCCGGCACGGTGCTTTGCCTCGAAGAAGACCATGGGAGTCAGCGTGTGTGTGCACATAATGGTCTGCGGTGAGATGTCACAGTCATCACCGAAAGAAGACGCGAGACTGTTTTTCACTGAATGTTAACGCTTGACATTCCATGCGACCGTATGTGAGTATGATTCGAGAAGTCGTGAATTTCGTATTCTTCGCCATAGCATATAAGCAGTGGATTCAAGTGGTTGAGTGGTTCTTACTAACAGGGAGAAGTAAATGTCAAAGCTTGATTACCGCATCTTGAAAAGGTCACTATATGTCCTTGGGCTGGTCTTCGTCTTCGCGCTTCAGTCAGCCGTTGCCGCCGGCACAGGTACCATCAAAGGAAACGTCATCGATAAAGAGACGAAAGACGCTTTACCTGGTGCCAGCATACTTGTAAAGGGGACCAGCATCGGGGCGGCGACCGATCTGAATGGGGCTTTTGTTATCCACAATGTCCCTTCAGGTCAGCAGACTCTTGTTATTTCATACGTTGGGTATACATCTTCCACGGTAAGTGTAAACGTCTTGGAGGATCAGACTGTCGAAAGAAACTTTGAGCTTGAAGCCACCGCCGTTCAGGGCAAGGTAGTGGTTGTGACGGCGCAGGCTCAGGGCCAGATGCAGGCAATAAACCAGCAACTCTCGTCGAACAAGATTGTCAACGTCGTCTCGTCGGCGAAGATCGAGGAATTGCCTGATTTCAATGCCGCAGAAGCGATAGGTC
>CAZRXH010000052.1:0-23104 GCA_964603995.1 uncultured Bacteroidota bacterium
AGATTGATCGGAGCATGAATTCGTTTCCCGCCACGAAGTGGCTCCTTTCGCGAAGCGATGCCTTCGGCACGGAGCAGATCTCGCAGATAAGCGCAGATTAACGATCGGCGATCATCTGCGCAATCAGCGGGAGAAACCAATTTGAGCCAATACCGAACGATTTGCATCTTAAGAATCGATAGTATAGATTCGTTCGTCAGCGGGCTTCGGTAAAAACACTCCATCCGTAGTCGAGAGGTCCACGCCAGGGGATTCAGTCGTACCACGATAGTATTCGCAGCACAATCCATTTGATGCAGTAGCTCCAAGAGCTGACATCTTCCATTGACAGAAGATGATCGTTGCATATAAATCAGCGGTTTCAAACGGGAAAAACGGCTTTGCATTGTTGAGGGGAGACTTTTCGTCGATGAGGAGAGAGTGTGCATCAACGAGGCTGTACTCTTCATCAATGAGGAAAGGCTTTGCGTCGATGAGGCGGAGTCTTGCATTGACCAGGAAAGATTCTGCATCGATGAGGCAGCACTCTGTATTGATGATGAATGCCTTTGCATCGATGAGGCGGCTGTTTGCGGTCGTGAGGCGTCACTCTGCGGCCGTCGGAGGCACGAGAGACACAGTATTCCGATTTCAGCCTGGATTGAGGGCTGATTCCTGGAATGTTCAAATACAAGGCGAATTCAAGAGTGAACGGAAACTCATGGAAAAAAGCAGCGAAAGAGGAGGGAAAAATGGCTCGAAAACCGAATAATTCTGAACTTGTCAGAATCGAGAAGGCAGAAATAACGATTGCCAACTCAATCAACAACCCGGACATCCTGTCACTGGTTACTCCGAAGGGATATCCCCCGACGGAGCTTAGCAAAGGGCTTGATATCCTCGCGATAGCGCGGGAGAAAGTAAAAGCAAGACCAGCTGCTATGGGGACGCAGAAGGGTTCAACCACTGCACGCAACAAGGCGGAAAAGGATGCCATGGGTGCGTACCAGGATCTCTCGACCATCGCGAAGGCGGAGTTCAAGAACGACCCCGACCTCCTCGCGGTTATCGGGTTGGACAAGCCCATGCCGAGAAGCGTCGCCGAGTTCATAGAAACCGGCTACAGGCTGATCGACAATGTCACGAAGAACGAGGCTATAAGGACCCGGCTTGCTGCTCACGGGTACGACGAAGCGATGTTGAAGTCGGAGCGCGCGAAGATAGAGGCATGTGATGCATTGAACGTTGCACAGAAGTCGGCAGCGGGAGCGAAGCAGGTAACGAGCGACGAAGCGCAGGCCGCGATGAAGGCGCTTGACGATTGGATGTCCGAGTACATCCAGATTGCCAAGGTGGCATTGAAAGGCAAGAAGAATCTCATGGAGAAGATCGGGATAAAAGTACGAACAGTTAAGACAAAGGCACAGCGGAACGCACCGAGGAAGGCGGCAGTAACACGAGCAACCAAGAAGCCAACGACAGGGAAATAGAGCCGGAGTGTCGCTCCTCATCCTCAGCGGCTTCGCCAGCTCAACGCGGGGCGCACATATCGCCCCGCGGAGAGCTTATAAAAGGGGATGCTGTGGCGATATGCAGTTCATTGAATACTCTGGCTACATGATTTCTATAGAATGCATACGATAAAGGGGAAAAACGCATATAAGTATCTTTTTACAATAGTTGAACTAAGCCGCTTTGCGGGGCGGCAATAGAGAGTGGTTGCAATAATCTGAAGTCTTTGCTATCATTTTCTCAAGGAAGGAGGGATCTATGAGCGAGAAAATTCAGCCGCAATACCTGGTGAACAAGGAGGGCGAGAAGACCGCAGTTGTGATTCCCTTGGAGGAATACGAGGAGATGCTCGAAGACCTTCATGATCTTGCCATCATCGCTGAACGCAAGGACGAGCCGACAGTATCCATGAGGGAGTTGAAAGAACGCCTTAAGGCTGATGGCCTCCTACACTATTGAGTGGAAGGCGCCTGCAGAGAAAGATCTAAGGCGAATTCACGCGGAGTTCGTTCCGAAAATTGTTCAGGCTGTAGAATCACTGGGCGAAGATCCTTTTCCTCCAGGGCATAGAAAGTTAGCCGGCGGTGCGAGCAGCTACCGAGTCAGAGTGGGTGACTACCGAATTGTCTATCAGGTTGACCAAGAAAGAGGAGTGGTGGAAATCTTTCATGTTCGTCATCGCAAGGATATATACCGATGATCTGAAGTGGGGGCTTGGTTTACCCGCAACGGCAGATAACAGGAGCGGGTATTACGCCGCTCGATTATTATATACAATCGATCTCGCTTCATCGCGCGCTCACTATGGTACCCCTTCAATGGAAGCGCGCGACGACGTGATCCCCACAAACGTAATGCGCAAGCAAAGGTATATTTTTAAAATGCGTTTTGCGGCACGTTTCATGAGCCAAAGCCTGAGAACGGCATTTTCTCATTCCACAGAAAAGGAAGCAATATGAGAGATTTGCTCATAGTGATTTTGATCAGCGGATTCAGCCTCAGCAATGGGTTCTGCCAAGATGAGTCCGGCCATAATTGTTTTACCATTCTCGTCGGAAAGAGTGCATCGACAGACGGCTCGGTGTTTGTCGCACACAATGAGGATGATCTGAACGATCATAATTTTGTCGACTTGCACAAGGTGCCTCGGATACAGCATCACCCTGGCGAACAACACGTATTCTTGAACAATACGGATTCACTCGATGAGATCGCGGAAACATACGGCTACTTTTGGATTACAGGATCAAAATACGCCGAAGAACAATATGTGAACGAGTGGGGCGTTGCCATTACGTCAAACAGCAGCCAATCGAAAGTAAAGAACGGCAATGGGAAGATCGATCACAACCTCCGGAGAATTGTCATCGGGAGAGCACGGACGGCCAGAGAGGCTGTCAAAATTGCTGGGTCGATCGTAGATCGATTTGGCTATGCAAGCTCCGGCAGAGTGTATTCCATCGCGGATCCCAACGAAGCCTGGGTTTTTGAAGTCGCCAACGGCAAGCATTGGATTGCACGGCGCGTCCCCGACGATGAAGTCGTCATTGTACCCAACTATTATGTGATCGATGATTTTCATCAAGCGGATACGGCGAATTTTCTCTCCTCTCCGGACCTTATCGACTTCGCCGTGGCGAATGGCTGGTACGACCCACAAAAAGACGCGTCGTTCAATTTCAGAAACGTCTATGGCCACCACAACAGGCTCGATGCTACTTGGAACATTGCACGCAAATGGGTGATTCTCAATCGGTTTTCTGAAAAACAATACGACCTTCACGCCGACTTCCCTTTTTCCATTAAACCAAAACACAAAATCAATATCCGGATGCTCATCGACGCGTTGCAGGACCACTATGAACACACGGTTTTCGAAAGCGATCCGTCACTGAACAATGGATCGCCACACCAGCGCAGCGGACTTGGTGTCAAAGACACGTTGACTATCTGTAATCTTTATAACGATTATAGCTGCATTACTCAATTGCGCAACTGGCTGCCTGTCGGGATGGCCAATGTCTTGTGGATTGCACCTCGATACCCATGTCTTCAGCCGTTCATACCATGGTACTACGGCATCAACACAATCCCCACCGAGTATGAGAAAGCGACGTATCGTGAAGCTCTGCAGAACTTCAATAATAAGAATAGAGACTATATCCGCTTGTACCCCGGCCATGCGTGCTGGACATTTGACGACTTTGCCAACCGGGTTGATAGCTGCTCCGGCAAACAGATACAATCAGTAAGAGAATGGAAGAGTAAGTTCCAGGATGATGTATTGAAGACCATAGATAACAAGGAACGCGATATAGCGAAAGTGTATGAGACAAATCCCGAGAAGGCGCTGCAAATGTTGACCGACCTGACGAGTGGTTTTGCAGAAAGAGCCTTGCGTGAAACAAAAGAAGGCTTAGTCACATTGAAAGCTATCGGCTGGCGATGATTGGTGTGCGTCCCTGATTTGGGGCGATCGCTTCGCGAGTGTCGTGGAACAGCCAAGATGAGCCAGCCGCGCTCCATCTGCATGTCAATTTGTTACGTGCCGCAAAACGCAATCGATTGAGAACTTTGCCCGCGCATAACAAACGGCAACACGGCGCTCGCACACTGGATAAGCGGAGTTGAACCAAGGTTTGGCTAGATGAAAAGTGTTTGCTCCATTGGTCGCCACCACAAAATGGAGTCAGCCGCAGTGGCGGCTTCTGATGCCGTGTTAAGGAAGGCGTGACAGCATGATCACAAATTGACCCTTCGAGGTCGATCGGCGCTTTGCTACGGTCCCTGCGTGATAGTTGATACTTCAAACAACTGCAGACAATGAGGTCATTTATGAAGAAGATGTTTATTTTTGTTTCGGCTTTTTATCTTTTCGCAAGCGCATCTTTTCTGTGTGTTCAGGCGCAGACTTCAGTCAACCTGACTCCGGAGCAGAGGTCATGGATTGCGAAAGCATACCGCTTTGAGAAGAATGGCTGGATATATCTCCACATTGAAGGTGCGCCAGGAGAACGCGGGTTTCAGCATGGTTATCTTCTTGCGAAAGAAACAAAGGAAGCAATACGATGTACCAATGCTATATGGAACTACGGGACTTCACTCGAATGGGCGTGGCTTGTGATGAAGGCAGGAGAAATTCTGGCGCCCAAAGTCGATAGCGAAAACATCGCCGAGATTGACGGAATTGTGGAAGGGATGAATACAGCGGGGGATTCTACTAACCGGGACGAAATTGTCGCGCTGAACGGCTTCATGGAACTCTATTGGTACTGGTGGCCGACCGTGAAAGATTCCATGAAGATAAATTCTATCGATCCTCCGAAGGAGTCTTGCAGTTCTTTCATCGCCACCGGCAGCATGACCAAAGACGGAAAGATCGTCCTCGGGCATAATTCTATGAATGGCTATGAATATCCTCTTTTCAACGTCATCCTCGACATATTACCCGAACACGGACATCGAATTCTGATGCACTCTTCGCCGGGATTCATTCACAGCGGTTCGGATTTCTTTGTCACAGACGCAGGACTTGTCGGCTCTGAAACAACCATCGGAGGATTCTTCCCTTATGACGACAAAGGTGTCCCGGAGTTTTCACGGATGCGGCACGCGACTCAATACGCCAATTCCATCGATGAATGGTGTGCCATGATGAAAGAAGGAAACAACGGCGGTTACGCAAATGCCTGGCTGCTCGGAGACGTCAACACAAATGAAATAGCAAGGTTGGAGCTCGGATTGAAGAATATTGCCTTCGAGAGGAAAAAGGACGGATACTTCGTCGGCTCTAATGTCGCTGAAGATCTGAAGCTCCTGCGGAGGGAAACGAAGAGTCAGGAGACGGACATAAGATCCACATCTATCGCAAGACGCGTGCGATGGAAGGAATTGATGAGAAAATATGCCGGCAAAATTGACGTGAGTCTTGCTGAACAATTTGAAGCCGACCATTACGACAGTTATTTGAATAAGGTCATGCCGGGCAGCCGCAGCCTGTGCGCACACTTCGATCTCGATCCGCAGTTGTCGGGCGGTGGTGAACCATTTGAACCTGGCGGAACGATCGATGCAAAAGTGATCGATTCGAAGATGGCGAAGGAGATGTCGTTTATTGCAAGAGCGGGATCGGCCTGCGGGACTGCATTCGACGCCAGGAAATTCCTCGACAAACATCCGCAGTACGAATGGATGAGAGGTATTCTGAAGTCACGCCCGTCGGAACCTTGGACGGTGTTCAGGGCGGGAGAGAGATGAAAGGTCGGGTGCCAGGTGACGCAATGATAGTCTATGATGAAGACAACGTAGACAATTGTGTACTTGTAGACAATCAGCACTATAGAGGGATACCTGATAGTGTGCGTCTGAATCCCGGAGAATTTGAGATGAATTTGGTGTAGGATTATTCAAAGACAGAAAGGAGTAGCCTTTCGGTTCCGACGTTAGCTCGAACGCAACGTGGGGTCTCGTTACTTCTTAAATCTGCTTTGCATTTTGTCAAAGGTTTCGTAGTCACGGACCGGATGAAGGAGGCTGTTACGCAAAGCTGGCCGGAGCCGTGGCCAATTCCATAATCAGCGTGAAGCTCACTCGAACTCGAGGTTACAAGAATACCCGATTTCTTTCAGTGATCGGGCGGTAACGCGCGTTACGGCCGGCAGACACTGCCTCCCAACCTTGATTCTCTGCCCGTTCTTGGCTATTTTTTCTGCCAACCTAGTCCGCCACGAGCGGACTCTAATTAACCTAAACATACGTTCCGTCGGCACTCGTTAACAAACGAATGTCATCCGAAGGAACCCACCAGAATCTTGAGGTTGCGATGGTACAGTTTGGCGGCGTCGACTATTTCAATATTGACAGTCTGTTGACTGAGGAAGAGAAGCTCGTCAGGGACACCGTGCGCGACTTCGTTTCCAAAGAAGTGATTCCGATAATCGAGAAGCATTATCGCGAAGGGACATTCCCGATTCACCTTGCAAGGAAGATAGGCGAACTCGGTTTGCTCGGCCCCACCCTTCCTGCGAAATATGGCTGCGCAGAGATGAACAACATCTCCTACGGACTGATCATGCAGGAACTTGAACGGGGCGACTCGAGCATCAGGAGCTTTGCCTCTGTTCAGAGCGGCCTTGTGATGTATCCGATCTTCACTTTCGGCACCGATGAGCAGAAGGACCGCTGGCTTCCCAAGTTGGCGAGAGGAGAGGCGATAGGTTGCTTCGGCCTGACCGAACCGGACTTCGGATCCAACCCGGGAGGGATGAAGACTCACGCCGAGAAAAAGGGGAATCATTATGTCCTCAATGGTGCAAAGATGTGGATCACCAACGGGACGATTGCCGACGTCGCCGTTGTCTGGGCTAAGTTGGATGGAAAGGTGAGAGGCTTCCTCGTCGAGAGGGGAACCAAAGGGTTTAGTGCGCCGGAGATGAAAGGGAAGCATTCACTGCGCGCGTCAGTTACAAGTGAGCTTGTCTTCCAGGATTGCGAGATACCGGAAGAGAACCTGCTTCCCGGCTCTAGTGGACTCAAGTCGCCGCTCATGTGTTTGGATCAGGCACGCTACGGAATTGCATGGGGCGCTGTCGGTTCGGCAATGGCGTGTTACGACGCGGCTCTCAATTACGCGAAGTCGCGGATCCAGTTTGACAAGCCGATAGCTGCGTTTCAGATTACTCAGGATAAACTTGTCTTCATGCTCACTGAGATAACCAAGGCCCAGCTCCTTGTATTTCAACTCGGGAAGTTGAAAGACCAAGGGAAGCATAAACCCGTTCAAATATCAATGGCAAAAAGGAACAACGTACACTTCGCGCTTGAAATTGCACGCTTGGCGCGGACAATCCTCGGCGCCAATGGAATACTGGATGAGTATCCGGTGATGAGGCACATGGCTAACCTCGAAAGCGTGTACACATATGAAGGAACGCATGACATTCACACGCTGATCATAGGCGCCGACATAACGGGCATTCAGGCCTTTTTCTGATGGAAGGCGGCGTGCAGGAGGCGGATTCAGCAAGATGCAGGATGCAGATTGCAGGAAGTGAAACGGAAAACGTGAGAAATAGGAGAAATGAATCCGGAGTGAAGAGATTGGCTTTTGACTTACATTATTTTGACAGCAATTGGAGAAGGCATAAATGAAAATGAATGGCAAGATAACCGGCGACGCTTTGACATTTGATGATGTACTGTTGGTCCCGCACTACTCCACCGTTTTACCGCGTGACACGGATGTCCGCACGAGATTCACAAGAGAGATCCAGCTCAATATTCCTCTTGTTAGTGCGGCGATGGATACTGTGACCGAGAGTGAACTGGCAATTGCGTTGGCTCGCGAAGGCGGTATAGGGATAATTCATAAGAATTTTTCGATAGCCCAGCAGGCTGAACAGGTCGATCATGTCAAGCGCTCGGAAAGCGGCATGATCTCAGACCCCGTTACTCTCGGACCCGATCACGCCGTGAGAGAGGCGATTGCACTGATGAATAAATACCACATCTCCGGGATTCCGATCGTGAATGGCGAACTCCTTGTAGGTGTGCTCACCAACAGGGATTTGAGGTTTGTCGATGACCACGATCGCAAGGTCTCGGAATATATGACGAAGGATAATCTAGTCACCGCAAAAGTCGGGACAACGCTTGAGGACGCGGAGAAAATACTCCAGAAACATAAAGTCGAAAAACTTCCGGTGGTCGACAACTCGGGCAAACTGCGCGGGCTAATTACATTCAAAGACATTCAGAAGAAGAAGCGCCACCCGAATGCATGCAAGGATGAGCGTGGAAGGCTGCGGACAGGTGCCGCTGTCGGCGTGAAGGCAGAGACAGTCGAGCGCGTTGAGGCACTTGTCAAGGCCGGGGTTGATGTGGTAATTGTCGATACGGCACACGGTCATTCACGCGGCGTCATAGAAATGATAAAGACCCTGAAGAGAAAGTTTCCCGGACTGCAGCTCGTTGCAGGAAATGTCGGGACCAAGGAAGGGACTACCGCACTCATCAAGGCGGGGGTCGATGCAGTCAAAGTAGGGATCGGACCCGGGAGCATCTGCACCACTCGTATAGTTGCCGGAATAGGCGTTCCACAGATCTCGGCGGTGATGGAGTGCGTGTCAGTCGCAAGCAAGTACAAGGTCCCGATCATCGCAGACGGTGGCATCAAACAGACCGGCGACATCGCAAAGGCAATTGCCGCCGGCGCTGACAGCGTAATGATTGGGAACCTGTTTGCGGGAGTTGAGGAAAGTCCCGGTGAGAAGGTTCTTTACGAGGGAAGAGCTTACAAGACTTATCGCGGAATGGGATCGATCGAGGCAATGAAGGCCGGAAGCAGCGACAGGTACTTCCAGGATGTCGAGGACGACATTCAGAAGCTTGTCCCCGAAGGAATAGAAGGACGCGTCCCGTATCGCGGGCCGCTGAGTGACACGGTTTACCAGATGGTCGGCGGTCTCCGTGCCGCCATGGGCTATCAGGGATGCAAGACGATTGAAGATTTGAAGAAGAACGGGAAGTTCGTCAAGATAACATCTGCCGGATTGACCGAGAGCCATCCACACGATGTGGATATCGTCAAAGAGGCACCAAACTACCATCTATGAACTTGACCGACTTGCAGAAGGACTCGGTTGGATTCGTCAAGAAGCTGCAGTCCTACTTGCGAAAGAATTCACTCGATGCGTTTCTGGTGGCCGACATGCCGAACGTGCGCTATCTTACTACCTTTAGCGGCACTTCCGGCTATTGTCTTGTCTTTCGAGACAGCGCATATTTCCTGACGGATTTCAGATATAAGACACAGACTGCCGATCAGGTCGTGAGTTGTGAGACCGCAATTTATAGCGGGAATGTCTTCGAATTTCTGTCGAAGAAGTTCTTCGGGACTGGAAGACAGCCGTCGATCGCAATCGAGGACACCCTTTCTGTGGGGATGCTTGCTGATGCGGAAGCTAAGCTCGGCGGCTGCAGGTTCATCAGGACATCTCAGGTGATAGAGAAATTCGCGGCGATAAAGACCAAAGCCGAGGTGGACCGAATCAAGAAGGCGTGTTCAATAAGCGGCAGCGCGCTTGATGTGCTTGCACGGGACAACTGGATCGGGAAGACGGAAATCGAACTGACGGCCATGTTAGAGTTTAACCAGAAGATTATCGGAGCTTCCGGAGAATCGTTCGAGACGATTATCGCAAGCGGTGTCCGCGGTTCGATGCCGCACGGTGTAGCATCGGACAAGGAAATTCGGAAGAATGAGTTTGTGACAATAGATTTCGGTTGCTTCTACGACGGTTATGCGTCTGACATAACAAGGACATTTCAGACCGGGCCCGGAATTAGATCCAGACTGACAGAGATCTACGGAGTTGTTCGCGACGCACAGAGAAAGGCAGTTGATGCAGCCAGAGCGGGAATGAAAGCAAACAAAGTAGACAAGGCGGCAAGAGATTATATTGAGAGAAAGGGTTATGGAAAGTTCTTCGGGCACGGCACTGGTCACGGAGTGGGGCTTAGGATTCATGAGTTGCCGAGAGTCTCAAAAATCAGCCAGGATGTGCTCGAAGAAGGGAACATCATCACGATCGAACCCGGCATCTATGTACCACAGCTCGGTGGAGTGAGGATCGAAGATGATTTTCTGGTTACGAATCACGGTGTGGAACAGCTTTCGCATTTTTCTAAGGAACCAGATTACTATATTTCAACATATGGCGGGCGTTAGTTTCTGTTTATCGGCTGCCATTCGGTTTCACAAAGGATTTTGGATGAATGGGAAATAAAGTACTAGTCATCGCCTACTATTTCCCGCCGATGGGACTTAGCGGCGTGCAAAGAACACTGAAATTTGTCAAATACCTGCCGCAGTACGATTGGGAACCAACCGTATTGACTGTCACCCCTACGGCTTACTATGCTCTCGACTATGGGATGCTCAGGGAATTGAACGACAATGACATAAGGACAGTGAGGACGAACTCCATCGACCCGACGCGACTATTCGAGGCCGGGAAACCGGTGAAGATGCCTCATGAGAAACTGAGAAACTTGCTCAGCGCGATCAGTCAGGCTGTCTTTATCCCGGATAACAAGGTCGGTTGGAAACGCGAGGCCGTGAAGGCTGCCAGGAAACTGATGCGCGACGAACAGTTCGACGCCATATTGTCAACAGCACCGCCCTATACGTGTCACCTCATCGGCGCTGAGCTCTCCAAAGAATTCCGCTTGCCTCTGATAGTCGACTACCGTGACGCTTGGGTGGACAACCCACTTCACTTCTATCTCACACCGTTCCATCGGATGATCCATCAGAAGTTGGAGCGGAGGGTTCTGAGAGCGTCGAGCAGGGTCATCACTATCAACCGGAGAATAAAAGAACTGATGATCCGCAGGTATAGATTTCTGGGGTACAACGATATCGCTATCATTCCACAGGGATATGATCCCGCTGATTTCGTTATCGAAGAGACTCTGAAGCTTCCGTTCTCTGATAGGATGCGAATCACGTATTCTGGAACGTTTTACAGAAATAGGACGCCGAAGCATTTCCTTCGCGCTTTGTCGGAGCTTTTCAAGGAGCATCCTGAGTATCGGAAGAAGATAGAGGCAGTCTTCATCGGGACCTTCAGAAAGGAAAACCTTGCGCTCGTCGAGTCGTTGGGACTTCAAGATGTGGTCAAGGTGTTTGGCTACCTTGATCACAAGTCGGCGATAAGATATCTGATTACAAGTGACATTCTCTGGATGACGATCGGGAACGGGAAAGGTGAGGACATGATCTCGACCGGAAAGCTATTCGAGTATATTGGAAGCAGGAAGCCGATCCTGGGACTCGTGCCCGATGGCGTTGCCAGGAATACGATACTAGAATCGGGAGTCGGCAAGGTTGTGAACCCGGATGATGTCCCAGGCATCAAGAGGGCACTCACAGAATACTACGGCCTGTGGGAAAAGAATGAACTTCCGGAGATCGATCCGGACTTTGCGAGGAACTTTGACAGAATTAAGTTGACCGGGGATCTTGCCAGGGAGCTCTCCAGTCAGCTGGATTACAGGGGATCATTCGAAAAAGTGGGAGCAGTGCATTGAAAGTATTGGTGATCGGAGGCGGCGGGCGTGAGCACGCACTCGTAGACGCAATCTTGCGCGAAGAAGGAGTCAAGGTTTATTGTGCGCCCGGCAATGCGGGAATTGCACGCCAGGCCGAGGTTGTGGACCTGAAACAAGATGACATCTTTCCGCTACTCAGATTTGTCGATGACAACAGGATCGACATGACTGTAGTTGGGCCGGAGCAGCCGCTTTCTGCCGGCATTGTCGATGTATTTGAAAGCAGACGCAAGAAAATATTTGGTCCCAGGAAACTCCCTGCGCGGCTTGAGAGCAGCAAGGTGTTCGCGAAGGAATTCATGAAGAGGTGGAAAATTCCGACCGCAGACTTCAAGTCGTTCACTATTCATCAGCACAAGGATCTTCTGGACTATCTTGCAAGGTCGGCATATCCTCTCGTGCTGAAGGCAGATGGACTCGCGGCAGGAAAGGGGGTTTCGATTGTGGAATCAGCGAAGGATGCGGAAGGAGAACTGGAAAGGCTGTTCGTGAAGAAGGTGTTCGGTGGGGCCGGTGAGAGGGTAGTAGTTGAGGAATTCATGGAAGGCATTGAGGCCTCCGTGTTTGCCATTACCGATGGGAAGGACTACGTAGTTTTGCCTTCTGCCCAGGACCATAAGCGGGCTGGTGACAATGACACCGGCAAGAACACCGGAGGAATGGGTGCGTTTGCGCCCACACCTTTCGTCGGCGAAGCTGAGATGGCGGTGATCAAGTCCGCGGTTATCGAAAAGGTAATTGAAGGCACTGCTGCCGAGGGCTTCCCGTTCAGAGGATGTCTGTACTGCGGAATGATGCTGACCAAACAGGGCCCGAGGGTGGTGGAGTTCAACGTAAGGTTCGGCGACCCAGAGACGCAGGCTGTACTCCAGCTTATCGATTCTTCCGTGCTCGGCATGCTGGAGGCCAGCGCGAGTAAAATGATCGGCTCGTACAGTCTGAAGCTGAACAACGCCGCCTCAGTATGTGTGATCGCCGCGTCTAAGGGTTACCCTGACTATCACGACAGCGGCAGGGAAATCACCGGGTTGGATTTGAAATTGGAATCGACCAAGTTGTTTCACTCTGGAACGAAGAAAGCTGAAGGAAAAGTTGTCACTGCTGGCGGAAGAGTCCTGGGCGTAACCGGGATTGATCCTGGTGGCAAAATGGCAAAGGCGGCTGAAATCGCCTACGGATCTCTGGAGCAGATACGTTTTGACGGGATGTTCTACCGTCATGACATTGGGAAGAAAGCAATCGAATTAGAAGAGAAGAAAGGATCAATGGCGTGAAAATCCTTATTACCGGAGGTGCTGGTTACATCGGCTCGATATGCTCCGAGGAATTGTTGAACGCAGGTCATCAGGTTGCAGTCTATGACGATCTCAGCGAAGGACACCGTTCCGCGGTAGATCCGCGAGCTTCGTTCATATTGGGGAAGCCGGAGGAAACGGGCGACATTTTGGCCGCTGTCAGATCGGTAGCGCCCGACGCAGTAATGCACTTCGGGGCGAGCGCCCTCGTGGGTGAATCTATGACCAATCCAGGCAAGTACTTTCACAATAACGTCGAGAACGGTCTGAAATTGCTCGATGCAGTTGTACAATGTGACGTGAAGAAATTCGTTTTCAGTTCCACATGCGCCACCTATGGCCTGCCCGGCGACAAACCCATGACCGAGGACCTTCGTCAAAGCCCAATAAGCCCGTATGGCGAATCGAAACTCATGTTTGAGAAGGTCCTTCAGTGGTACCAGCGGATCCATGGGCTGGAGTTCATAGCCTTTCGATATTTCAACGCGGCAGGTGCAAGCGAAAGGTATGGCGAACACCATCGCACTGAGACTCATCTTCTGCCTAATGTGCTCAAAGTCGTGCTCGGACGAACAAAGCAGTGCGAGATATTTGGCACTGACTACCCCACACCCGACGGCACTTGTATCCGTGACTATATCCATATTGCGGATATCGCTCAGGCGCATATTCTCGGTTTGCAGCCCGGCAAAAAAGGGTTTTACAATCTCGGTAACGGTGACGGTTACTCAGTCCGTCAGGTGATAGACACTTGTGAGAAGGTTGTCGGGAAGAAGATACCGACGGTAGAAAAACCGCGGCGCCCTGGTGATCCTCCGCGACTGGTCGCGAGGGCTGAGAAGGCTATTCGTGAGCTTGGCTGGAAACCCAAATACCCTAAACTTGAAGACATAGTTGCTACAGCATGGCAGTGGCACCGGAAGCATCCTGACGGATATCCGGACTGAACGAAGGAAGCGGGAAAGATCTCCTGCAGCGCAAGTGACCGCTCGAGAGCTGTCACAGCCCACACACCTTGAATACTGTTTCGGCTGGGATGGTGCATAGAATGAAAGAGAGCATGCAAAGGAAGACTGAACAGTGATACAGAACGACCTTGTCAGCAGACTCTTTTCGGCAGACAAGCTCGCAGTGGCGAGAGCGATCACGTCCGTAGAGAATCAAGATAGCTCTCATCTTGAGCTTCTGAACGCAATTCAGAAGAAGCTTGGCAAGGCATACCGCGTCGGGATTACAGGTCCGCCGGGCGCCGGCAAGAGTACGCTTGTCAGCAGACTTGCCAGGAGCCTGAATGACACCGGAAAGCGTGTAGGAATAATCGCTGTCGATCCGACAAGCCCCTTTACGGGAGGTGCACTTTTGGGCGACAGAGTGCGCATGATGGAGTTGGTCTCACGGGATGGTATCTTTGTCAGAAGCATGGCGACTCGAGGTAGCCTGGGCGGGCTTAGCAAGACGACGCAGCTTGCAGCCGATATCCTCGACTCAGCCGGGTTCGATTATGTGTTTATGGAGACTGTTGGAGTTGGACAGTCTGAGCTGGACATCGTGCAGGCAGCCGATACGACGATAGTGGTGCTTACTCCGGAATCGGGTGATTCGGTTCAGGCAATGAAGGCCGGTCTTATGGAGATCGCCGACTTTTTTGTACTAAACAAGGCGGACAGACCTGGCGTGGATCAATCATATGGTGCGATCTCCACTATCCTTCAGATCTCCGGTCATCAGGCTGCCGCTGAACCAGGAAAGATTGTTTGGGCTCCGTTTATTGTTAAAACTGTCGCGAGCGAAAATAGGGGAATGGATGAGGTCGTCAAAGGTATCGACAGACACCGCAGTTATCTGATTGAGTCCGGCAAACTGTCCTCGAAACGAAGGGACCGAGTCCGTAATGTCGTGTTGGACATTGTCAGAGAGAATTTGCAGAGGAAGTTCTGGACGGAACGGCGGTTGTCGGAACTCGAGAACAGGCTGGAGCTTGTAATGTCAAACAAATTATCCGCGATACAGCTTGCGGAGGAACTTACAAAAGAATAGCAGCCACGCCCACAAGGCGTTGCTGTCTCAAAGTACCAAAAGACTTTGACACCTGCACGAAGGAGGGAAACGGATTATGGACTTCAGACTTACACCTGAGAATGAGCAAGTTCGCGACCTAGCTCGTGATTTTGCCCAGACGGAAATTAAACCTGTCGTAATGAAGTACGATGAAGCTCAGGAATTTCCTGTTGAAATAATGCGGAAGCTTGGAGAACTGGGATTCATGGGAGCGACCACTCCTGAGCAGTACGGCGGCGCCGGGCTCAGCTTCGTGGACTATTGCAGCATTATCGAAGAAATCTCTCGAGTCGATCCCTCGGTTGGACTCTCCGTGGCGGCTCATAACGGACTGTGCGTCAGCCATATATACAACTTTGCTGGAGAAGAACTGAAGCTAAAATACCTGCCGGATTTGACGTCTGGGAAGAAGATCGGAGCATGGGGGCTCACTGAGCCTGCAAGTGGCAGCGACTCAGGAGCGATGCGCACCGTGGCCGTTAGGGATGGTGATTCGTACATCATCAATGGCAGCAAGCAGTTCACCACTCATGGCTCGGTCGGCGGGACCATAGTCGTAATGGCAGTGACAGATCCCTCGAAACGTAAGAAAGGGATAAGTGCTTTCATAGTAGAAAGAGGCAAGCCGGGGTTATCGGTCGGACACAAAGAGAACAAGCTCGGAATGCGGGCCAGCGATACGTCGACGATGATCTTTCAGGAGATGAGAATCCCGAAGGAGAACCTGATAGGCGCTGAAGGAGAAGGGTTCAAGCAGGCTCTTCAGGTACTCGACGCCGGGAGAATAGGAATCGCCGCACTCGCGGTCGGTGTAGCGCAGGGCTCACTAGATGCCTCCGTGAAATACTCAAGGGAAAGAGTGCAGTTCGGAAAACCGCTGGCTGACTTCCAGGCGATCCAGTGGAAAGTCTCCGAGATGGCGACAAAGATTGAAGCGGCGAGACTCCTTACCTACAAGGCTGCATCTCTGAAGGATAGCAGGAAGGACATCAAACTTGCTGCGGCAGTAGCCAAGTATTACGCGAGCGAAATCGCCGTCAGGTGCGCGGAAGAAGCAATCCAGATCCACGGAGGGTACGGGTTCATAAAGGACTTTCCGGTTGAAAAGCTATATCGTGACGTTAAACTACTGACCATCGGCGAAGGAACGAGCGAGATTCAGAAGATGGTAATTGCGAGGAACATACTTGATATTTAGGGGATGAAACCGGGATTTCTATTCATGGTGAGAATGATAGCGATATTAGTTCTGATACTCCAGGTTGAGCTGTTCGCCCAGGCAAAACCCGTTTCACCTTGCGAGGCGCCGCTTGGCGACGTGAACACGTTCGCGGTGGTTTATTATGCCGACAGTTCGCTTGCAAAGCTCGCGAAATTTGACATGGTTGTGCTTGATCCGGCAAATTACGATTCGAACGACATCTCGAAGCTAAAGACGATGGGTTGCATTCCCGTAGCTTATATGAACGTCGGCGAGGTAGAGACTTACCGCAGCTACTTTGACATGGTGGATACATCAATCATCATTTCTCCTGATCCGGACTGGCGTGACCGGTATTACGTCGATATCTGCGATCCTTCATGGACTAGAATCGTGTTGAAAGAACGGCTCCCCAAGGTGATGGAGAAGGGATTCTGCGGTGTGTTCCTCGATTTCTCCGGAGCGCTCAATGAATACCCCGATATGGACTCGTGCGCTGTCTCGTTAGTGAAGCGAGTGAGGCGTGAAGTGGGGAACAGGTACCTTGTCCTGGATGGCGCTCGGCCGATCATGGAAGGAGTCGGCGCGTATGTAGACGCCATCACCGTTGAAGGTCTTATGGGATACTACGATTTCGATTCAGAGCAATATCAAATCCGCGGCGACAGTGTCGAGGACAGGGAATCGAACGAATTGCTCGCGCTGGCAAAGAAGTACAAGATCAAGATATTCCAACTCGATTACGCCGCTCCAGCAGATTCAGTCTCTCGCGACGATATAATAATCAGGTCACGACAACTCGGCTTTGTTCCGTACGTCGGGACTATCGAACTCGACACTCTGTTTACAGAAACGGTACACAGAATAAGACTCCCCGACTCCAGGAAGAAACATTTTCCTGATTAGCACTTTCTTGAGTTGTACCTGGCGAGCCGCGCAACGATCTTGTTTCACTTCGTGGATGTGGTGCGTTGAGCGTGTTTGTAATTCTTAGGGCTGATAGCTAAGTTTATTCAAGATAATTACGTAAAAGAACGATTGGAGAGTCTGCGATGACACGCGATGAAGTAATCGGCGTTCTTGCCAACATACAAGATCCCGATTTGCATAGAGACATTGTGTCTTTAGGTTTCATAAAGAAAGTTGAAGTGACCGACCGTAAGGTTGATATCGAGATTCAGTTAACAACTCCTGCATGTCCCGTCCGGGACGATATGAAGGCGCAGGCGGTGAAAGAAGTGAGAAAGCTGGGATTCACAGGCGATGTAAACGTTGTTATGACGAGTCAGGTTGTCGGACAAGCAAACCAGGTCAGGGAACAGGTACTCCCGGGTGTGAAAAACACGATAGCAGTCGCAAGTGGAAAGGGAGGAGTGGGGAAATCGACCGTAGCTGTAAATCTGGCAACGGCCCTCGCTAAGGACGGTGCGAAAGTTGGGATCGTCGATGCAGACGTATATGGACCGTCACTGCCGCTCATGTTGGGGGTGACAGACAAACCGGAGACCGAGCGCATCGAGAACGATAGGTTCAGGATATTTCCGGTTGAGAAGTTTGGCATCAAAATGATGTCCATAGGTTTCCTGGTTGACACGGAGACTCCGATGATCTGGCGCGGTCCGATGGCCAGCGGCGCCGTGAAGCAGTTCATGACTGACGTCGTGTGGGGTGACCTCGACTACATGATCTTTGACCTGCCGCCTGGCACCGGAGACGTCCAGTTGACTCTGGTCCAGACAATTCCTCTGACAGGCGCGGTCATTGTGACAACCCCGCAGGATGTTTCGCTCGCTGATGTAAGGCGCGGCGTAAAAATGTTCCAGAAGGTGAACGTTCCAATTATGGGTGTAATTGAAAACATGAGCTATTTTGTCTGTTCACACTGCGGACATCGCGAGGAGATTTTCAGTCATGGTGGAGGTAGGAAGACTGCCGAGGCCTTTGGAGTTCCGTTCCTCGGGGAAATTCCACTCTACACGCCGATAAGAATTGGTGGCGATACCGGGAGACCTATCGTCCTTACTGAGCCGGAATCGGAACAGGCTCAAGTGATTCAATCCGTCGCGAGGCGGCTCGCTGCGCAAATAAGCATAACGAACATGTCAGCGGAAAAGAAACCCAAAATTGAGATCGCGGTGTAGTTGCATGATAGAGCCTTGCGAGGAAATCATCGCGAAGATCAAAGAAGTCTTGACGGAAGCCAACAATTATCTGGCGGTCGACAAAGGAAGTGTCGAATTCGTTCGATTGGAACATGATGGGATCCTTCGGGTGAGGTTTCACGGCTCATGCGCGGTTTGTCCGCTGAGGCCGATGACCCTCAGGGCAGGGGTTGAAAGAGCTGTGCTTCTGAAGGTGACGGAGGTCAGGCGCGTGGAGCTGGTGCCGAATTAGCACACCGCGTTCACGGATACAGGAGATCCTGCATGAGGGGCAGTCCACCGAATTTTAGTCTCTCCAGTGATGTATAACTGCTGCATGAAGTAACGCCGAGGCGCAGCCCACTGATGATCTCAGAGCGATAGAGGGTCCAGTTCCTCGCACTTGTAGTTCCTTATCGCAATCGTTCTGGCAGGGAATTTTCTTATGAGTTCGTAGTTGTGCGTCGCAACAAGGATCGTTGTTCCTCCCAGGTTGATCCTCTTCAGAAGCGTCAGAATATCGGCGGAGGTGGCGGGATCGAGATTGCCCGTCGGTTCGTCCGCGAGGATGGCGATGGGATCCTTTGCAATCGCCCGTGCAATCGAGACTCTCTGCTGCTCACCGCCAGACAGCTCACCGATGGGAGAATTCTTCCTGTGAATAAGGCCCACCTGAGTCAGCGCCTGCGTGGCCTGCATTTTCATGTCGCGGCTTGAGTACCCGACTGCCTGCAACGTGAATGTGATGTTGTCGTATACGGGCCTGTCTTCGAGCAGCTTGTAGTCCTGGAATATTATACCGAGTCTCCTCCTAAGCTGGTACAGTTTTCTTCTTTTAACGCTCGTAGAGGAGAATGTGTCTATCCTTACGACACCGGTCGTCGGGGCAAGGTCCATGTAGAGAAGTCGCATCAGGGTGGTCTTTCCACATCCCGTCTCTCCCACGACGTAAACAAATTCACCTTTCTCGACTGTCAAATTCACATCTGAGAAGATCACATGCTCATCGAACGCGAAAGCTACGTTTGTACATTTAATCATGCGTCTTTTTCACCAATACGAAGTGGACCCTCTCTGACAGGTTGTCCGGTTCAAGCATCGTGAAATCGCCGGCAGCGATCCGTTCTTCAAATCCCGTGGAGCTGAACAATTCTCTTAGAAGTTCGAGCTTGTAAACATATTCTCTGTGGACTTCTTCGACGACCCGTCCGTTCTTCCTGATCCTGACATATGTGGTGTGAATCTTTTGCTTCGGGTCATATTGTGATTTGCGATGGTAGTAAATGCCTTTATGCCTTCCTCGCTGGACAAACAGGGAAGAGTGGCTGAGGGAATTTGACTCCAGGCTCGCGTCGAAGACGAATACTCCGCCCGGCTTCAGGGCGCCGTGGACATTTGCGAAGAACTGTCTGAGTGAATCTGTGGTCGATATGTAGTTTATGCTGTCGTAAACGCAGATCGCCCGGTCAAACGCATCTTTGGCGGAGCACGTAACCATATCTCCGTGAATCAGGTGCACAGGTCTGCTGTTTCGACGTGCAAGTTTCTTCTCCGCTACCCTGAGCATGTCGCTTGAGCTGTCTATTCCAGTGACATCATAGCCGAGGCGCGACATCATAAGGGATATGTTACCGGTTCCGCATGCAAACTCACACAGTTTCTCGCCGGCAATCTTTGACCTCCGTGATTCTTTTCCTGCAGCCTTCATCAAAAGAACAAGGTAGTTTGCCCAACCCTTATAGTCCACCTCCCTCATCATGTGATCGTAGATTTCCGCGGACGCAGAGTAGGGCTGTGCCGGTTCCGCGCTTGTCTCGAAAAGATCGGTCTGAAGGAGATGAAAAGAGGTCTTCGTCCGGACTCCTGAGTCTATTTTCTTGCAGCCTTCCGGTTCTTTGAGATCTCGAGCGCCAGCTTTATTGCCTCGATGGTGCTGGACGGGTTGGCAATTCCTTTTCCCGCGATGTCGAATGCCGTGCCATGATCGGGTGAAGTCCGGATGATGTTTATTCCAGCGGTGAAATTTATCCCGGTGCTGAACGATTTCATCTTGAGAGGAATCAGTCCCTGGTCATGGTACATCGCGAATATGCCATCAAACATCCCTTCACGGTATGTCCCGAAGAATGCATCGGCCGGGAAGGGACCAACCGCGTCTATCCTGTTCGAGCGAGCCTCCTGGATTGCTGGTTTGATGATCTCATTTTCCTCCTTGCCAATGAGACCGTTCTCGCCCGCATGAGGATTTAACCCGAGTATAGCTAACCTCGGCGATTTCACACCGAAATCTTTCTTTATGGAATCGTTGAAGACTGCAAGCCGATCACAAATGCCCGACTTTGTGAGTGAACTGGCGACATCGGATATTGGAACATGGATCGTGGCCAATGCTATCCTTGCAAAACCGGATACCATGATCATGATCGAGCCTTGAGAGTGGGACAGCGTGGTCACCATCTCAGTCTGCCCCGGATATTTGTAGCCGGCGAGACGGAGAGTCTCTTTGGAGACTGGGGCGGTTACAACAGCTTCGGCTTCGTGGTCGACGCAGAGTTGGACAGCTCGTTCGATGGCCCTGCCAGCCCAGAGACCACTTTCTTTAGTTAGCTTTCCGGGTTTGATTTTTTCGTCAAATGTCGGGCAAATGTCAAGAATGGTTATCTCACTCCGACCGACGGCATCGGACGGCGACTCCACCTTCAGTATTTTTCTTCGCAGTGAATACTTGTCCGCATAGAACTCGAAGGCTTTGTATGGTCCCACCAGAAGTGGTGTACAGTTGGCACGTATCGTCCTGCTTGCTGCGGATTTCAGTGCCACTTCAGGACCGATTCCGTTGTAGTCACCGACGGTAATTGCAATTACGCTCATATTGTCTCCGTTTGACAGAGCTTGAATTCTCCGAAATTTTCTTCCTTGAACACCAAGCTTCGTTGTAGGTTGGGGCAATTCCAGATCTCGCTGGCCCAATCGCTTCTGAATTCGCGTCTCACGCTCTCCGGCTTGTCAAAGAGGACGTAGGTCTTGCCTCGGTTTGTTGCGGCGCCTTTGCGTGTCGCAAACGATCTGTAATGCTCGAATGTGTAATCTTCTCTCTCGTGGTATTCGGCCTCAAGTCTATTGAAGGCAATGCCGGGAGTCGGATCATGAGATTTCCGGAACGAATCGAATTTCTCTCTGATCTGTCCTCTACCACCTGAGTTGATGTTCGAGTACATGGAGTCTGGAGAGATGTATTTGAAAAGCGAATGGGTCAGCGTGAAGTTGAGAAGCGTGAACGGCTTGTCAAGCCAGAGACAGCAAGAAGGTGAAGCCGCGTCTATGAATGTCGAAGCTGTGAGAGTGTTGCTACTGAGACCATGACCACTAGTCTCGGTATTTGAATCAGATGCCACCACTGAAAGTGAGCGCGCTACTTCTAAGGGAAATGATTTACCGGTCAAAGCGAGAACAAAGTACACAGCTTCGAAAGAAGACTTAGCCACCATCATTATTAAGTTAATCAGCGCGAGAATTTTTATCAAAGAATGTTTGAGCCGTTAAGGCGGTCCGCTTATTCGATTTGAATGCCGGGTGGATGGAGCTGTAAATCAAACGCATGGCATTATGTTGGTGGAAAGATTAATATTGTTGAGATATTTGCAATTCAATCGGCGCAATCTGGGATAAAGGACCGACATGCTTAAGTACGATATCAATAAGTACCGCTCACTGTTTCCATTCATTCAGACGGGCAAGGTTTATCTGAACCATGCCGCCACGGGGCCGCTGTCGAGTAAAGTCGTCGCAGCAATAGACAGGTACCTTCACGAGCGAAGCGAGACTCAGATTGACAATTATGGAGCAGTCCTGAGGATATTGGACGAGACGAGAGACTACATAGCGAAGCTTCTGAATACAACTTCTGACCGAATAGCTTTCTTTGACAATACGACTAATGCGATTAATCTCCTCGCTGCAGGACTGAAATGGAGGCCGGGAGACAGGATAATTCTCAACGATATCGAATTCCCGGCGAACGTTTATCCCTTTCTGAATCTTAAGCGGCTCGGAGTCGAAATCGACTTCGTCAAGAACCGGGACGGGAAGATACTTGTAGAGGACATAGAGGCAAGCATAACGCCAAGCACCCGGCTGCTGTCGGTAAGTCATGTCCAATTTCTGAGCGGGTACAGGTCTGACCTGCGGGCTATTGGCGCAGTGTGCAGGAATCATGGAATAGTTTTTTGCGTCGATGCTATTCAGTCGGCCGGAGTAGTCCCCATCGATGTGAAGGAGATGAGTATAGATTTCATCGCCGCTGGCGGCCAGAAATGGTTGTTGGCGCCGCAGGGGATCGCCTTTGCCTACATATCTGACGAGACACAAAACGCGTTGAGCCAGGCGTATCTTGGTTGGACAAGCATGAAAGATTATTTCAGTGACTTCACCAGATTCCGCCTCGACCTTGACGATACAGCTCGAAGATATGAAAATGGCACTCTGAACCACATCGGGGTAATGGGTTTGCACGAATCTGTCTCGACTCTGCTGGAGGTCGGAATTGATTCAGTCGAAGAGCACGTGCTTGACCTGAGCGATATGTTGATAGAACAATTTGAGCGGATGGGGATGAGAGCTTATGTGGCCGGCAGGCGCAGCGAAAGGGCAGGGATAATTTCTATACGGACTCCTGACGCCACTCAGATCCTTCACAGACTGATGGGAGGCAATATTGAGGTTGCCGTGCGCCAGGGCTTTGTCAGGATATCACCGCATTTCTACAACACTGAAGATGAGATAATGGCCTTGCTCGAGAATCTTAG